>CAZVSG010000001.1:0-34832 GCA_964629345.1 uncultured Christensenella sp.
TGATGCAGTAGGCGAAGAAGATCGTCGCGCTGACGGGAACGATGGACTTCACCGTCTTGGACAGGACGCCCGCCACGGCCGGAAGGTTTGTCTTGACCGCTTTGCCGGCGATGAAGAGGACGTAGAGTGCCGCCAGGCCCGGCGTGAACAGCAGCACGCTGCTGGACAGGCTGCTCGCCCCTGGGCCGAGCCGCGCGGTGAACAGCGTGCCTTTCAGCTGCGCGTCCAGGAAGAAGGGCAGGAAGATGATGACGGCAAGCATCAGGGAAGCCCAGCCCGCGCGGATGGCGGGGCCGAACTTGGGCACTTCGCCCGACGCCATCGGGGCCACCTTGTACATCCTGCAGAATACGTATAGGGTTACCGCCCTTTGCAGGATAAACCAAATCGCGATGCCCCAGACGACCAGCCAGAAGTTGGACATGGTGTACTCGGGCGCGAAAGCGGCCAGCGTTCCGAACGACGCGGTGATGACGCCCGCGGGCGGGATCATGTTGCCCATCGTGGAGGCGCTCATCTCGACGTTCGCCGCCAGATAGGAGGGGAATCCGGACTTCTTCATGGCCGGGATGGTGAACACGCCGGTCGCGGCGACGTTGCCGGCGCCGGAGCCCGACAGCGCGCCCATGAAGGTGGAGGCGATGAGGGATACGTAGCCCGCGCCGCCGCGGAAGCGGCCGAAGATGGACAGGATGATCGTGATCACCTTGTCAATCACCTTGGTATAGCCGAACACCTGAGCGGCGGTCAGGAAGCCCACGATCGCGTAGAAAAGGGTATTGGTCGAGGTCTGGACGACGTACTTGAAGATGTTGGACCACTGGCCGGTGATCGCGATCATCACGATATAGCCGACGAGCATCGCCTCGTAGATGGGGCGTTTGAGCAGCACGAACACTGCGGTGATGACGCCCAGCAGGATCAGCAGATAGGTAATCTCTATTGGCATCGCGTCAGTCTCCTTTCAGATCTGTCATGCCGGCGGGCCTTTAACAGGGTCCGCGCGGTCAGGATGACTTTTGTGGAAGGGGGTCCTTTTTGCCGTTTTTCCAAATCAGGCTGAAAACAACCGTGGTGATGAGTGCCGTGATGATGGCGATATAGGTTTCATTGAGGGCCGGATGGATGGGGAACCTGCCGGTGATCCCATTGTAGACGACCCAGATCCCGCCGACCGCAGCGGTTGCCAGCATGCCGGCGACCGCGCCTCTTTCGGACGCGCTTTTCCAGTAGATGCCCAGCAGCACGATGACAAACAGCGCGCCGCGCATGGAATACGCGAAGTAGACGATGTCCAGCACCCGCAGGTTCAGGCTGTTGAAGAGGATGGCTACAGCTGCGCAGATGACGCCCGACACGGCGGTGGTCACCCGCGAGAACCGGAGCACCTCTTTCTCCGTCGCGTCTTTCTTGATCACCCCCTGGTAGATGTCTTTGGTCAGCATGGTCCCGGACGCGAGGATGATAGGGGATACGGTGGACAGGAAGGCTGACAGGAGCGAGTCCAGAACGATGCCCCCGGCAACCGGGGAAAGGTTCATCATCAGTGTGGGAAGAGCCAGCTTGCCGTTGGTCACGACGTTCCCCGCCGTATCCAGCAGCGTGCCGTTGAGGGACATGGTCTTTGAAATCATCCCGAGCAGCGCCGTGAACAGCCCGAAGGGTGCCGCGACGAACGCAGTGATGATGGCCGCCTTCCTGGCCGAGGGAACGTCCCTTGAGGCCAGGATCGGCTGGATGCCGGCCTGCGCGGTGCAGGCGCCAAGCAGGGATGCGATGACCCAGGAGGACACCTTGCTGCCGCCGATGGCGGTCATGCTGAAGTAGGAGGGCGGAAGCGCCGACACGACCTGGCCGATGCCCCCCACTTTGCTCAATGCGAGGATGATGGCCAGCAGGATGCCACCGTACATGAAGAACAGGTGCATCACGTTGGTGTAGGCAACGGACTTCATGCCCCCGATGAGCGTGTAGACAATGAAGACCGCCGCGAAAGCGACGATGGAGATGTTGAAGTCAAGCCCCATCAGTGACACGCCCAGGCTGCCGGCCGCGATCATCTGCGAGATGCCGACGGCCAGCATGACGAAGGTCAGAAAGACGCTGGACACGGTGCGCGCCTTTACACCCAGGAACTTGCCGATGATGCCCGGGACGGTCACGGTATTGAGGCTGCGGTAGAGCCTGGCGAACAAGAGCGCGAGGAAGATGACCCCGATGCCGTTGGCAATGGTATACCAGGAACCTGACAGGCCAAAGTCAAAGCCATATTCCGAGACTCCGGTCGTTGAAGTGCCGCCCAGCCATTCGCCGGCCGAGGCGCACACGACCATGGTGATGCTCAGCCCGGCGCCGTGAAACGACGCCGAGCCTTTCCCGCCGCAGCCGGACAGCATGCTGATGGCGACGGTGAGCGCGAAATATGCGATGATGATGATCAGCTGAACGGACATGCGCTCTTACGCTCCCTCACATTATTCTTCGATCGGGATCTCAACATCCAGAAGGGGCGGGTACTGCTGACAGCCGAACACATCGCCTTCGCCGAAGGATCCGGAGGGACGGAGGCGGTTGATGGTGAATTTGATCGCGTAGCCTGGATCGAACTCCACAAAGTCCGCGATGCGGCTGTCGGGGATCCCGAACAGATTGGCGACGAACGCCCTGTTGAACACCTTGCTCTTCTTGACGGCCTCGTATTTCTCGGGTTCCCGGAAAATGATGTCAAAGGTTATCCTGTCGGTGCCGGCATTCTTGCTTCGGATGGTTTTGGCAAGGTCGACCAGTTTGACCATTTTCATGTCTTCTTCCTCCTTATTCGCCGATTTCGACCATTTCGATGGGGAAGAGCTCCAGCGGGTCATCCACCGCGACGGTATGGTTGAGGGTCCACTCGCAGGCGAGGGATACTTCCACTACTTCGTCCAGGATGAAGGCGGCCGTTCCGGCGGTGCCTTTCACCTCGGGCAGGCGCGCATAGAAAATCTGTCTGGTGGCGATCAGGGTGACTTCTTCCGCGATTTTCTTGTCTTCTGCTACGCCTTCAACGACGACCAGCAGCTCGTGCGATTTGGTTTCCTTGATCGGTTCAAGGTCGCCCATGACGCCGTTCTTGCCGAAGATGCGGTAGCTCAGCTCATAATGGGTATCCGGGAAGCGTTCCCTGACCTGGGACTTCGCCCAGTCGATCACCTTGTCGATGTGCTTGATGGTGTAGGGGTCGCGGATGCCGGCCATGCCCAGGTAACGGTAACCGACGATGGCGGAGCCTTCGAGTTTGACCTTGACTTTCCCCTCGATCGGAATGAACTTCGGGTTGGTGATGCGGCAGGTCTTCTCGTCATACTGCTCGTAGACGCACTCGCTCATGTCCATCATGCCGCCGGCGACGTATTCATAGTAGGGGTTGGTGCGCTCATACATGGCGTGCCCTGCTACGGATGCGATGGTGCAGCGCTGGAACGGAGCCATCGCCGTCACCTTGACGTCGTCCTCCGTAATGGTGCCGATGACGGATTCCTTGGCGCCGTATGGCTCCGCACAGAAGGATGCGCACTCGAGAACCTTGCCGGTATAATAGGCGATATTCTCCGGAAATCCCTCGTAAATCGCGGCACAGGCAAATACGCACGCGTCGCTTGAGCGGCCGCCGATGATCACGTCAGCACCCATTTCAAGCGCCTTGATGTAGGGATGGACGCCTGCCACGGCCACGATCCTCACTGTTCGGTCCAGCTCTTCAAACGTCAGGTTGGGACGGCTGTCAAGCCCTTCGATCTCTTCGCCGTTCTGCATCTTTTTGCGGAGATATTCCTTGTCGACTTCAGAATAGAAGTAGGCGAGCTTGAATTTCTTGAGGTTATGCTTTTTTGCCATATCGCGGATCATGCAGACGTACATGTCCACGCGGCTGTTGGTCCCGGTGTCGCCGGCAGAGCCGACGATCATGGGAACGCCCTGCTCGCGGGAGGCCAGCAGCATCAGCTCAAGGTCATGGTACTGGTGGTTGGGGTGGCTGGCGCACTTGTCCATGCCCAGGGGGACAGGGCCGATGTCGTCGCTGCCGGAATCGCAGCAATAGTAGTCGGGCTTGGTTGCCGCCCCGAGCCGGAAGCTCTCCTCCTTGGTGGGAGCAAACCCGAGGTGACCGTTGGGGGAAATGATACGCAATACTTTTTTAGCCATGGTATCCTCCTTATTCTGGCATGATGTTATGTCCTGTCATAACATGTTATACCAAGTATAAGGCCGCATGAATTAAGTTGTCAATAGTTTTTTGTAAAATTTTTTCCATAAAATGCCAAAAGCCGCATCAATCGCGGCTTTTCAATGGAAATGGCAGAATTTTCTCCGGATCGGCCTCTACATTTCACGCTCCAGATGGAATGAATATACATCTGAGCGGTAGTAGGCGGTCTTCCACTCCAGCAGGACGCCTTTTCTGTCATAATAGAAGGTCTCCAGCACCAGGTAGGCGGGCGAGGCGTGGGTGCCGAACACTTCCTTCATCAAAGAGGTACTGCCGATGGCCATGATCTTCTGATCGATCCGGGAGATCCCGATTCCCAGCAGATCATAGAGGTCATAGGAAGAAAAAGCATCTCCCCGGGCTTCCAGCTCCAGCGCTTTCCGATGCACCGACTCGCTGATGCTGCTGCTCAGCCGGGATGAATAGAAAACGACCGGGGCGTTATAGACGTATCCCAGCAGGTCCATCCTGCTGAATCCTTCGGGAAATTTGATCCGCCCGCGCTCGTCATCGGGCTGCGGCAGGAATTGTCTGACGGACGTGTGTCCGGTAACGCCCTTTTCGCTGAGGATCTCGCTGAAGCGGATGATCCGCTGGATCTGCTGCTGGATCCTGATGGTCTTGACAAAGGTCCCAATGCCCTGGACGGAATAGACCAGGTCATCATTGATGAGCCTGCCCAGCGCTTGTCTGACGGTGATCCGGCTGACGCCGAACTTGTCGCAAAGCTGTTTTTCAGAAGGCAGCCTGTCGCCGGCCTGGTATATCCCGACCGCGATGCTTTTGGCCAATTCTTCGGCGACCTGCTGATGCATCGGGATGGATGATTCTCTGTTGATCAATGCAAATCCTCATCTTGTAATATCCTGTATTATTATAGTTTTGTCCCCCTGTGCTGTCAACGGACGCAATCACACATCGTGCGGATTTTCCGCTTCGGTCATCGCGAGGCAGGGTCCGGTTTGCTTGTGAGCACCCCCCGGTCATGCTATAATCCCGGTCATGCAACGGGAGAGGGGTTTGTGATGTTTTCAGCCGATGCCTGGCGGGACTTTGAGGTGCTGGACACCGGGGAGGGTATGAAGCTGGAACGCTGGGGGGACGTCCTCCTGGCGCGGCCGGACCCTCAGGTCATCTGGCCGAAGGCGGCCCCTGAAGCATGGAAAGAGGCGGACGGCATCTACACCCGCAGCGCCGAGGGCGGGGGAAGCTGGGCTTTCCGCCGTCCGCTGCCCGAACGCTGGAGCGTTGCTTACCGCGACCTGACGTTCTACGTCAGGCCCACGGGCTTCAAGCACACCGGCCTGTTTCCGGAACAGGCCGTGAACTGGGACTGGATGCGTTCCCTGGTCAGTCACCGGCCCGGCGCCCGGGTGCTGAACCTGTTCGCGTACACCGGCGGCGCGACCGTGGCCCTCGCGATGTCAGGCGCCAAGGTCACCCACGTCGACGCGGCAAGGGGGATGGTCGCCTGGGCAAAGGAAAACCGCCTGCTAACAGGCGCCCCGGAGGACCGCTGCCGCTTCATCACGGAGGACGCCAAGGCCTTCGTTCAGCGCGAAATCCGCCGCGGCAGCCGGTATGACGGCATCCTGATGGATCCGCCCAGTTTCGGCCGCGGCCCCGGGGGTGAGGTGTGGAAACTGGAAGACGAACTGTATCCGCTGGCTGAGCTGTGCGCAAAGATCCTGGACGACGACCCCCTCTTCTTCCTGATCAACGGCTACACGACCGGTTTTCAGCCCGCCGTGCTGGGGAACATCCTCAGCCGGGCCATCCCGAACCGCCTGTCGGGCAGCATCAGCGCCCAGGAACTCTGCCTGCCGGTTTCCTCCGGCGGCGTGCTGCCCGCTGGGGCCAGCGCGCGCTGGCAGGCAAAAGGAGCGAAGAATTGACCATTTCCGTTTATCCGCCCATCCTGTATGAGGACAACCACGTCCTCGTCGCCATCAAGCCGCCCAGGATGCTCACCCAGGGCGACAGCACCGGAGACGGGGACCTGCTGAGCCTGCTGAAGGTTTACCTGAAGGAAAAGTATGACAAGCCCGGGGAGGTCTTCCTGGGCCTGGTACACCGGATGGACCGGCCCGTCGGCGGGCTGCTGGTCTTCGCCCGCACCAGCAAGGCGGCGGCCCGCTTCGCCCTGCAGCTGAAGGAAGGCGCGCTTCACCGCGAATACGTCCTGGTCTGCGAGGGTGAGACCCCCGACCGCTTTGTCCTGAAGGACTATCTGAGGAAGGATCCCCAGACCAACATGGTCAGCGTGCTGCCCCCATTCCTCAGGCTCCAGGGCAAGGAAGCGGTGCTGTATGGCCAGACCATCGCGCACAGCGGGGAAAAGAGCCTGGCCGCGGTCAAGCTCGGGACAGGGCGCGCGCATCAGATCCGCGCCCAGATGGCGCATTTCGGCCATCCCCTGCTGGGCGACGCGCGCTACAATACCTCCCGCGCGACCGGCCTCATCGCGCTTTGGGGGATGCGTCTGAGTTTCAGCCACCCCATCACCGGAAAGGCCATGGTGTTCCTCACCACGCCGGACAACCTTCCGGAATCCTTCGCGCACAGCCGCCACTTTGACCCTTATAAAAAGGAACTGGACCTGCTGACCCGGGTCTGGCCCGACATCGCGCCGTGACCCCGTCCCGCGCGGCCGCTGACAAAAACAAAAACGGAGAATGACGCTTGCATACAGACCCGCCCGTGAGATATGAACTCCTGCACACCTGCCGCCAGTCCGGCGCGCGGCTGGGCGTCCTGCACACCCCGCACGGGGACGTGCAGACCCCCGTGTACATGCCGGTGGGCACGCAGGCCGTCGTCAAGGCGATGACCTCACGGGAAATGGAGGAGATCGGCACGCAGATCCTGCTGGCCAACACCTATCACCTCCACCTGCGCCCGGGGGACGGGCTGATCGCGCAGGCAGGAGGGCTGCACCGCTTCATGGCCTGGAACCGGCCGATACTGACCGATTCGGGCGGCTATCAGGTCTTCTCCCTGGCGGAGCTGAACAGGATCACCGAGGACGGCGTGTCCTTCCGCAGCCACCTGGACGGCAGCCCGCTGTTCATGGGCCCGGAAAGCGCGATGAAGATCCAGGAGAATCTGGGCGCGGACATCGCGATGGCCTTTGACGTGTGCACGCCCTACCCGAGTGATGAACAGAAAACGCGGGCGGACATGGAGCGCACCCACCGGTGGGCGGAGCGCTGCCGGGAAGCGCACACCCGGCCTGACCAGGCCCTGTTCGGCATCGTCCAGGGCGGCTTTTACGCGGCACTGCGGCAGGAGTCGGCAAGGACGCTGGCCGGGATGGATTTCCCCGGCTACGGCATCGGCGGCCTCTCCTTGGGGGAGCCCAAGGAGCTGATGTATGACATGCTGGACGCGACCCTGCCCTGCCTGCCGGTTGACAGGCCGCGCTACCTGATGGGCGTGGGTACGCCGGACTGCCTGCTGGAGGGCGTGAAGCGCGGGGTGGACATGTTCGACTGCGTGCTGGCCACCCGCATCGCCCGCAACGGCACCGTGCTGACCGCCAGCGGCCGGCTGGTCGTTCGCAACGCGAAGTACAAGGCGGATTTCGGCCCCATCGAGGAGGGCTGCGACTGCGAGGCCTGTAAAAACTATTCCCGCGCCTATATCCGCCACCTGCTCAACACGGAGGAGATCACGGGCGCCCGCCTGTGCAGCGTCCATAACCTGCGGCACCTCACCCGCCTGATGGAGGGGGCCCGGCGGGCCATCCGTGAGGACCGCTTTCTTACCTTTATGGCGGAATTCTATGATCGCTTTGATATGCGCGGCGCGTTCAACCGCGGGGAGAGGGCATGAGTGAGACGGCGCACCTTCAGGTGCGGGATCTGGTATACCGCTACGACCCTGAGGCGGAGGCGGCGATCGACGAGGTCAGCTTCAGCATCAGCCGGGGCGAGTTCGTCGCCGTCCTGGGCCACAACGGCTCGGGCAAGTCCACACTGGCCAAGCTGCTCAACGGTCTGATCCTGCCTTCTTCCGGCAGCGTGACCGTCAGCGGCATGGACACGTCGGATGCCGCGCACACCTGGGACATCCGCCGCACCGCGGGCATGGTGTTCCAGAACCCGGACAACCAGCTGGTCGCCACACGGGTATACGACGACGTCGCCTTCGGGCTGGAGAACATCGGCGTGCCCAGCGCGCAGATGCCGGGGCGCATCGACGAGGCGCTGCGGATGACGGGCATGCTGGAGCATGCCGACCGCGCGCCCCATCTGCTCTCCGGCGGGCAGAAGCAGCGCGTCGCCATCGCGGGCATCCTGGCGATGCGGCCGGAAGCCCTCATCCTGGACGAGGCCACCGCGATGCTGGACCCGCAGGGGCGGAAAGAAGTGCTGGATACGGTGCTCAGGCTCAACCGCGAGCAGAACATCACCGTGGTCTGGATCACCCATTTCATGGAAGAAGCCTCCCGCGCGCAGCGGGTGCTTGTGATGGACCACGGCAGGGTGGTCATGGACGGGGGCCCGAAGGAGATCTTCTCCCGGGTGGACCTGCTGCGCGAGCTGCGCCTGGACGTGCCGCCGATGACAAAGCTGGCCAAGCTGCTCCGGGAGCGCGGGGTCGATGCGCGCCTGGACGTGCTGAGCGTGGAGGACATGGTGAGGGAGGTGACGCGGCTGTGCCCATCGTGCTTGAAAAACTGAGCCACGTCTACAAAAGCGGGCCGCACACCTCCCACGCCCTCAGGGACGTGGACCTCACCATCAACGACGGGGAGCTGCTGGCGCTCATCGGGCACACCGGATCGGGCAAGTCCACCCTCGCCCAGCACCTCAACGGCCTGCTCCAGCCCACCTCCGGCCGCGTGCTGCTGGACGGGCAGGACATCAACGGGAAGGATTCCAGCCGCCGCGCGCTGCGTTTCCGGGTCGGTCTGGTGTTCCAGTACCCTGAGCACCAGCTCTTTGAGGAGACGGTCTACAAGGACATCGCCTTCGGGCCCAAAAACATGGGGCTGAAGGAGGAGGAGACCGACGCGAGGGTCCGGGAGGCCATGGCCATCGTCGGGCTTGATTTTTCGCTCATCAGCAAGCGCTCCCCCTTTGAACTCTCCGGCGGGCAGATGCGCAGGGCGGCCCTCGCGGGCGTTCTGGCGATGAAGCCCCGGGTCCTGGTCCTGGACGAGCCGACCGCCGGCCTGGACCCGAGGGCCAGGGACTACCTGCTGGAGGACGTCCGGCGCCTCAACCGCGCGGGCACCACCATCGTGCTCATCTCCCACGCCATGGACGACGTGGCAAAACTGGCCACCCGGGTGGCGGTGCTGGAAAAAGGCGCGCTGGTCATGGACGGCAGCCCCCTTGAGATTTTCTCCCGGCATGAACGCCTGGACGCCATGGGGCTGGACGTGCCCCAGGGATTCAAGCTGGCGCGGCTGCTGAGGGAAAAGGGATTCCCGCTTTCTGACCGCTGCCTGCTGGAGGAGCTTGCCGGGGAACTGGCCGATCTGATCAAGGGGGGCGGCGGGCATGCTGCGTGACATCACCCTGGGCCAGTATTACCCGGTCGACAGCCCGGTCCACCGCCTGGACCCGCGGGCCAAGATCCTGCTCGCCTTCCTGTACATCATCGGGGTCTTCATGGTCAGGGACCTTTTGATGTACCTGCCGGTCTTCCTCTACCTGGCGCTGGCGGTCCGGCTGGCCAGGCTTCCCTTCTCCATGATGGCGAAGAGCCTCAAGCCCATGCGCATCCTGATCGTATTCACCTTCATCCTCAACCTGTTCTTCGGCACGGGCAGCCGTGAGCTGCTGCGCCTGGGCAGCGTCGTCATCCGGGAGGAAGGCCTGCTCAACGCGCTGCATTTCACCTTCCGCCTGATCCTGCTGGTCACCGGCAGCAGCATCCTGACGCTGACCACACCGCCGGTCACCCTCACCGACGGGCTGGAGCGGCTGGCCTCCCCCCTGAGGGTCATCCGCTTCCCCGCCCATGAGATGGCCATGATGATGACCATCGCGCTGCGCTTCATCCCCACGCTCACGGAGGAAGCCGACAAGATCATGAAGGCGCAGACCGCGAGGGGGGCCGACTTTGAGACCGGCAACCTGATGGCGCGCGCGCGGGCGATGATCCCCCTGCTGGTGCCCCTGTTCATCAGCGCCTTCCGCCGCGCGGGCGACCTGGCGATGGCGATGGAAGCACGCTGCTACCGCGGCGGGGAAGGCAGGACCCGGCTTCACATCCTGAAGTTCAGCCGGCGCGATCTCATCGCCTTTCTCAGCATGGCGGGGCTGTTCCTCATCCTGCTCCTGCCGGGTTTCCTCAAGTGACAGCCGGGCAGCCCCGCCGGGTGCTGCTCACGCTGGAGTATGAGGGCACCGCTTATGCCGGCTGGCAGCGTCAGCTCAACGGGCCCAGCGTCCAGGAGGAGCTGGAGCGCGCCCTCTCAAGGGCGACCGGCAGCATAATTTCAGTTACAGGCGCCAGCAGAACGGACGCAGGGGTGCACGCGCTGGGCCAGCGCGCGCATTTTGATACCGGCTCCCCCATCCCGGATGACAGGTGGCCCTTCGTGCTCAACGCCCTGCTGCCCCATGACGTCAGGGTGACCGCGTCCCTGCGGGTCCCCGATACCCTGCACGCGCGATTCTCCGCGCTCGGCAAGACCTATGAATACCGCATCTTTTCCCGCCGTACCCCCAGCGCGCTGCGGAGGGACTTCACGGCCTTCGTGCCCCAGCCGCTGGATACCGCTCCCATGAGCGACGCGCTCACGGACCTGCTGGGAACACATGATTTTGCGGCCTTCCAGGCCGCGGGCGGCACCGCCAGGACCACAAGGCGCACCATTGCCGAAGCGTCGCTGGACAGGCAGGGGGATGAGATCCTCCTGCGCATTTCCGGGGACGCCTTTTTATACAACATGGTGCGCATCATCGCGGGCACACTGATCTACGTCGGGCAGGGAAGGCTGGACAGGGACGCGTTTGCCCGGGCCATCAGGACGGGCGACCGCCTCCTGCTGGGTCCGACAGCCCCGGCCTGCGGGCTGACGCTGATGCATGTCCGCTACGAGGACCTGCCGTGAAGGCGGACAGGCCGGGGCTGAAGGCCTCCGTCCGCGCGCTGGTGGGGTTCTCCATTTTCCCGCCGGACATCATGCCGGTCTCAAAACAGCAGATGGAGCTGGGACGACAGGGGCATATTGCCCGCCAGGGAGCAAGCCGGGCGAAGGCGGAGGAGACCCTCCGGTGGGAAGGCACGGCACAGGGGCTTCACGTCCAGATCTCCGGCCGGATGGACCTGTACAGCGCGGATGAGACGCCGCCCGTCATTGAGGAGATCAAGCTTTCCCCCGTCCCGCCGCCTGTTTCGCCAATGCCGGAACACCTCATGCAGGCGGTGTGCTATGGCTTTATGCTCTCGCAGCGGGACAGCATCCCGGCAGTCTGCCTGCGGGTCAGTTATGTCACGCGACTGGGCGAAGTGACGGCGTACTTCAGCGAAACCTGGGATGCAGAACGTTTGCGGGATGCCTTCTTCTCCCTCCTTCTCCCCTGGGCCGGGTGGCAGGCGAAGCTGATCTCCTGGAAAGAGGCGCGCGACGCCTCCCTGAAGGACCTCCCCTTCCCGTATCCGGAATACCGCCCCGGTCAGAGGGAAATGGCCGCCCAGGTCTATACCGCCATCGCGCGACGCCGCCGCCTGTTCGCCGTGATGCCCACCGGCACCGGCAAGAGCGCCGCCGCGATCTATCCCGCCCTGAAAGCGCTGGGGCAGGGTCTGAACGAGCAGGTCTTCTGCCTGACCGCCCGGGGCACGCAGCGGGTCTCCGCCCAGAAGGAAGCCGACCGGATGCGCGGGGACAGCCTTCAGCTCCACTCCCTGGTGCTGAATGCCAAGGAGAAGCTCTGCCCGATGGAGGAGATGCGCTGCCACCCGGAGCACTGCGAGCGTGCGCAGGGCCATTACCTGCGCCAGCAAACCGCTGCCGAGGAAGCGCTGACGGCAGAGAACTGGGACACGGCGTTCGTTGAGGACGCCGCCTCCCGGCACCTGCTCTGCCCCTTTGAGTTCTCCCTAGCCCTGTGCGAGATCGCGGACCTGGTCATCTGCGACTACAACTACGCGCTGGACCCCCAGGTCAGGCTGAGCCGCATCTTTGATGTGCCGCGCGGCACGACCCTGCTGATCGACGAGGCGCATAACCTGCCGGACCGGGCCCGGGACATGCTGTCAGGCACCATTCAAACGGAGCGGCTGCTGACGATGCGCCGCGAAGCCGGCAGGACCCACGGACGGTCCGGCAGGCTGTACAAGGCCTATACCTCGCTGATCAGAACACTGGCGTCGGAAGGGTCCTCTGGCGAGGGGGACAGGCTGCCGGACGCGGCCGCCGAACTGCTGAATGAACTGGCCGGGACCTACAGCCCCGGCGGCGCCGGCCTGGCGCGTGACCTCATCGCCTTCCTTTCCGCCTGGAACAGGGCCTTTGAGCAGAGGGACGACTATACGATCCTGCATGACCCGGATCCCCGCAGGGGCGGGGTGAGGGTCCTGTGCCTCAATCCCGCCCCGCACCTGAAGGAAGCCACAAAGCGCATGGCCGGCTGCGTATACTATTCCGCCACCTTGAGCCCGCTGGACGCCATGCGCGGCCTTCTGGGCGGGGAGCGGGAGGATGCCTGCCTGTCCCTGCCCTCCCCCTTCCCGGAAGAGCACCTGCTGTCCCTGCAGCTCCCCGTCAACACAAGGTATCATTCCCGCGCCGCCAGCCTTCTTCCGGCCGCGGAGGCCATTCTGGCGCTCTATCACGCCAGGCCAGGCAAGTACATCGCCTATTTCCCTTCCTTCGCCTACCTGCGCTCCATGGAGCCGGTCCTGAAGGAACTCGATCCTGACCTCCCTTTGATCGTCCAGAAACCCGGCATGGACGAGGCCTCCAGGGCCCTTTTCATGGACGCGTTCATGAGGGGAGAAAGCCGCCTGCTGGGGCTGTGCGTTCTGGGCGGCGTGTTCGCCGAAGGGGTGGACCTGCCGGGCGAGGCGCTGATCGGCGCGATGATCGTCGGGGTCGGCCTTCCCCAGGTGAATCCGGAGAGGGAACGCATCCGGGAACGGCTGCAGGAAGCGCTGGGCGACGGCTTTGGCCATGCCTACCGTTTCCCCGGGATGCAGAAAGTGCTCCAGGCCGCGGGACGGCTGATCCGCTCTGAGAGCGACCGCGGGGTGCTGCTGCTGATGGACGACCGCTACGCCCAGGAGGCATACAGCAGGCTCCTCCCTTCCCATCTGAAGCTGAAAAGGGTATATTCCAAGGAAGAGATCACATCCCTTGCCAGGGCTTTCTGGAAAGGGAATTGAGGAGGGGAAGCGGAGATGGCTGAACTGCCTCAGCACCGTCTGGGCGATCTGGAACGAAAACTGCTCACCCTGTATTCGCTGCGCGAGCTGGGTCCCTGCACCAACCTGCAGCTGATCGCCTTCATGGTCGAAAACGACCTGATGAATTACTTCGACCTGCAGACCGCGCTGCATGATCTTTGCCAGAACAGCCAGCTGGCCAGGGACAGCATCCCTGGGGACGACCGGTATGAGATCACCCCCCTGGGGGATGAGGCCATCGGGCTGTTCGTGAAGCGCCTGGGCGAAAGCGCCATCCAGCGGGTGCAGGAAGCCGCGCCGGGCTTCAGGGAAAAGATCCGCATGCAGCGGGAGAAATTCGCGTCCATCAGCCACGCGGGCCGCAACGAATACCACACGCAGATGGGCATCGCCGAGGGCGGGATGCAGCTGATGCGGCTGGACCTGTCCCTCCCCACGGCGGAACTGGCGGAGCGTTTCCGCGCCGCCTGGCCGGAGAAAGCCGCTGAGATCTACAGTTTCATCCTCAGCCGCCTGTCCGGGGAGGATCTTCTGTGAAGGTCTGCGGCATCATCGTGGCGGCGGGCGCGGGCACGCGCCTTGGAACCGGGGTGAACAAGGCCCTGACGCCGCTTGGCAATGAACCGCTGTTCCTGTATGCGCTGCGCGCGCTCCGCCCCTTCTGTGATGACATGATCCTGGTGATCAGGGAAGGAGAGGGCGGCCTGTTTGAGGAAGCGCTCAGGGCCGCGCATCTGGGCCCCGTCCATCTTGCAACAGGCGGGCAGGAGCGCCGGCATTCCGTGGAGAATGGGCTGAAAGAGGTCCCCGGGGATACGGACATCGTGCTCATCCACGACGCGGCAAGACCTTTCCCCGCCCCCTCCCTCATCCGGAAGGTGATTCAGGGCGCGATTGTCTCCGGCGCGGCGGTCCCAGCGCTGCCGGTGAAGGACACTTTGAGGCGGCAGGAAGCAGGGCTCACACGGACCCTTTCACGCGAAGGGGTCTTCCAGGTCCAGACGCCCCAGGGCTTTCAGCGGGGCCTCATCCTGCGGGCCTACGCGCACAGCCCGCAGAGCCTCACGGACGACGCCGGGCTGGTGGAGCTGCTGGGGGAGCCGGTGAGCCTTTCGGAGGGGGACGCGCGCAATTTCAAGATCACAACGCAGGAAGACATGAAGTTGGCAGAAATGATGGTTTCCGGCGCCCTGCGCGTTGGAACGGGCTTTGACGTACACCGTCTCGTCCCGGGGCGCGCGCTAGTGCTGGGCGGGGTCGTCATCCCCCACGGCACGGGCCTGCTGGGCCACAGCGATGCCGACGCCGCGCTTCACGCGCTGTGCGACGCGCTGCTGGGCGCCTGCGCCCTCGGGGACATCGGGCAGCATTTTCCCGACAGCAGGGAGGAGTACAGGGGCATCCCCTCGCTGAAACTGCTTGGAAAGACACGGGATATCATGGCGGATTCTGGTTTTTATCCCCTGCAGTGCGACCTGACCATCGTCGCGCAGAAGCCCAGGCTGGCGCCCCACATTCCGGCGATGCGCAAAAATATCGCGCAGGCATTGGGGCTGAGGGAGGAAAAGGTATCCGTCAAGGCCACCACCACCGAAGGGCTGGGGTTTGAAGGCCGTGAGGAGGGCATCTCCGCCCAGGCCGTGGCATTGGTGCGGGCGCTTCCGTAGCGGAAAAGCCTGCCGGGAGCAAGTTCCGTCTGTTGCACGGCCCCGTTGTATGGTAGAATGACGATACAGCGGGACGATGCGATACAACCGGATATTGAGAAAAATAGGATCGGAGGAGACAACAATGCTGCTGGACAAGAAGATCTGGCTGGGAACGGGCGCCGAGGGCCCTGTTGTGATGCTCCCGCAGATGGCAAACCGCCACGGGCTGATCTCCGGCGCGACAGGTACCGGGAAGACCGTCACCCTGCAGGTACTGGCGGAAGCCTACTCCCAGCTGGGGGTGCCCGTGTTCATGGCCGACGTCAAGGGTGACCTGGCCGGACTTGCCAAACCGGGCGAAATGAACGACAGGATCCGTCAGCGCATGCAAACAGTGGGGCTTGAGGATTTCATTCCCCACGCCAGTCCGGTGACCCTGTGGGACGTCTACGGCGTATCCGGTCACCCGGTGAGGACCACGGTGAGCGAAATGGGTCCGCTGCTGCTCTCCCGGATGCTCCAGCTCAACGACACCCAGGCGGGCGTTCTGCACATCGTGTTCCGCATCGCCGATGACGAAGGGCTGCTGCTCATCGACCTGAAGGACCTGCGCGCGATGCTCACCTACGCGGGCGACCGCGCGGCCGAATACACCCTGCGCTACGGCAACATCGCCAAGGCTTCCGTGGGCTCCATCCAGCGCGCCATCGCGGTGCTGGAGGATCAGGGCGGCAACCAGTTCTTCGGGGAGCCCTCCCTGGACCTGGCGGACTGGCTGGTGCGGGATGAGAACGGTCAGGGGATGATCAACATCCTCGCGGCGGACAAACTGTTCCTGCGCCCCAACATGTACTCCGTGTTCATGCTGTGGATGCTGGCGGAGCTGTATGAGCTGCTGCCCGAGCAGGGCGACAGCGACCTGCCCCGGATGGTGTTCTTCTTTGACGAGGCCCACCTGCTGTTTGCGGACTGCCCCAGGGAGCTGATGGACAAGGTGGAACTGACCATCCGGCTCATCCGCTCCAAGGGCGTCGGCGTGTTCTTCATCACCCAGAACCCCGGCGACGTGCCCTCCTCCGTCCTCTCGCAGCTGGCGGCCCGGGTGCAGCACGCGCTGCGCGCCTTCACGCCGCTGGAGCAGAAGGTCATCAAGACCATCGCCCAGACCTTCCGTACCAATCCTGCCTTTGACACGGAGCAGGCCATCACCCAGCTGCAGACCGGCGAAGCGCTGCTGTCCTTCCTGGATGGGGAAGGCGCGCCTTCCGTCACCCAGCGCGCGGTCATCCTGCCGCCGCAGTCCTCCATCGGCTCGATCTCGGAGACCCTGCGCCAGACCATCATCGACACCAGCGAGGTCAAGGACAAGTACACCCATACCTTTGACCGCGAAAGCGCCTATGAGATGCTTTCCGCCAAGTTCTCCTCCCAGGGCATCCTCGGCTCCGCCCGGGTCATCCTGGAAGAGACCGGCGTTCCGGAAGAAACGGTGAAGGCGGAACCGGTGCAGCAGAAAAACACCCTCCGGGTCTTTGACCCGGCCACGGGGCAGTACGTCGAGCGTGAAATGCAGCCGACGGTAAGTTATCCCGCGCCGCAGCCCTCCTGGCAGCCCGCGCCGCAGGCACCCCAGCAGGTCCGCAAGGTGGAGCAGGCGCCCCCGCCGGTGCTGGTGTACAACCCCCAGACCGGGCAGTACGAGCCGCAGCGGCAGGTGCCGGCCCAGGCGGAAGCCCAGCCTGCCAGGCAGCCAAAAGTCCAGAAGACTGTCAAGAGCCTGGGTGAGAAGATGCTGGACAATTTCACCCGCTCAACAGCCTCCGGGGCCGGCTATTCCGTTGGCCGCACCATCACGCGCGGCATCCTGGGCATCTTCGGGATCAAGTGACAGGAGGCGGCGGCAACAGCCGCCGCCTTGACTTTTCGGAGGTGGAAGATGAGCATACGGATCGGCATCCTGACCAGCGGAGGCGACTGCCCGGGGCTGAACGCCGCCATCAGGGGCGTCGCCAGGGCGGCCTACCAGACACTGGACGCGGAGATCGTCGGCATCCGCGCGGGCTACCGCGGGCTGATCGACGGGGATTACCAGATCATGCAGCAATACCAGTTTTCAGGCCTTCTGACCATGGGCGGCACCATCCTGGGGACCAGCCGCACGCCGTTTGCGAACATGCGGGTCGTGGAAGAAGACAACGTGGACAAGGTCTACGCGATGAAGATGAACTACAAGGCCATGAAGCTGGACTGCCTGGTGACCCTGGGCGGCAACGGCACGCACAAGACGGCCAACCTGCTCAGGCAGGAAGGCCTGAACGTCATCGGCCTGCCAAAGACCATCGACAACGACATCTTCGGGACGGACTTCACCTTCGGTTTTCATACCGCCGTGGGGATCGCCACGGACGTCATCGACCGGATCCACACCACCGCCGCCAGCCATGACCGCTGCATGATCGTCGAGATCATGGGCAACAAAGCCGGCTGGCTGACCCTGTATGCCGGGATGGCCGGCGGCGCGGACGTCATCCTGCTGCCGGAGATCCCCTACCAGATCGAGAAGATCGCCAAGGTCATCGGCGAGCGTGCCAAACTGAACAAGCATTTCACCATCATCGCGGCGGCGGAAGGCGCGATGAGCGCGGAGGAAGCCGGGATGAAACGCAAGGAGCGGGAGGCCGCCCGCGCCCAACGGGAGTTCCGCAACGTTTCCCAGCACATCGCGGCGAACCTGGAAAGCCTCATCGGCGTTGAGTGCCGCGCCGTGATCCCCGGGCACATGCAGCGGGGCGGCAGCCCCTGCGCCTATGACCGCGTGCTGTCCACCCAGTTCGGCGTGCACGCGGCCGGACTGATCAAGGAAGGCAGGTTCGGCCTGACGGTCGCGCTGAAGAACGGCATGATCACGGAGAACAGGCTCGAAGACATCGCCGGCGTCCCCAAGCCCGTGGACCCGGAGGATCAGATCATCAGGGCTGCGCGCAGCATCAACATTTCATTCGGGGACTGAGCATAAGAACGCGGGTCCTTTTCGCCGACTCCATCGAACAGAAAAACCGCGCCTACGCAGAATGCAGGCGCGGTTTTCAGTCAGGATCCCCGCGGATTTATCCCGCCCTTGCTGGTTTTGCGTGCCGCTTTTGGATCCTCTGCCAGAGGATGACCAGCGCGATCAACCCGAAGCCGACCGCGTCGGTCACAAGGCCGGGGATGATCAGCAGCAGCCCGCCAGCCAGAGCCATCAGCTGCTGGAGGACGTTCAGCCTGCTCTCCCAGTACTTCTCCACGGCCATGCCGATGCCGAACATGCCGATGACGGCGGTGACGGCGATCAGGACCACCTCATACCACTGGGCGTTGAGCATGAGCATCTGCGGGCTGTACACGAAGATGTAGGGCACCAGGAAGGCGGCGATCGCCAGCCGGGTGGCTTCCACCCCGGTCTTCAGGGGGTTAGACTTGGCAATGGCCGCGCCCGCCATCGCCGCCAGGGCGACCGGCGGGGTGATGTCCGCGATGATGCCGAAATAGAAGGTAAAGAGATGGGCGGGCAGGATCGCCCAGGCGGGGTTGATCCCCTCCAGGGCGGTATACACGTCCGGCAGGCTGGTCATCAACGCGCGGGCCACGACCGGCGCCATGATGGTGGAGGTGATCAGGTAGTTGGCGGTGGTCGGCACACCCATGCCCAGCAGGATGGAGGAGAGCATGGTGAAGATCAGCAGCAGCAGCAGGCTGCCGCCCGCCAGCGCGGTCAGGCCGGAGCCCATCTTCAGCCCGATGCCCGTCAGGGTGATCATCCCCGCGATGATCCCTGCGACGCCGCAGGCGAGGGCCACGCCGATGATGCTGCGCGCGCCGGCCTCCAGCGCCTGGAGGTACTGCCGCGGCCTGAGTCCGCGGCTCTCCCTGATGAGCGGCTTGATGGGCCTGTGCTTCACCCCCGCGAAGAGGATGTCCGCCAGCGTCTTCAGGTAGCCGCCCAGGATCGAGATCCCGATGCCGATCAGCGCTGCGATGGAAGGGGTGAACCCTGCGCCCAGGACCCAGATGATGCCCACCAGCGGCAGGATCAGATGCCCGCGCTCCTTCATGACCTTGAGCAGCCGGGGCATTTTGTCCTTCTCCATGCCCCTGAGCCCCTGCTTCTTGGCTTCCAGATCCGTCACGATGTAGATCCCGGCAAAATACAGCAGCGCGGGGATGATGGCCGCCTTGACGACGGTCGAATACGGCACGCCGACGGATTCTGCCATTAAAAAGGCGGCGGCGCCCATCACGGGGGGCATGATCTGCCCGCCGGTGGAGGCGGCGGCCTCGACCGCCGCGGCGAACTCCGGCCGGTAGCCCAGGCGCTTCATCATCGGGATGGTAAAGGAGCCGGACCCCACGGTGTTGGCGACGGAGGAGCCGGACACGGTTCCCTCCAGCGCGCTGGTGATGACGGCCACCTTGGCGGGACCCCCGCGCTGTTTGCCGGCGATGGCGTTGGACAGATCGATGAAAAACTCGCCGACCCCGGTTTTTTCAAGAAAAGCGCCGAAGAGGATGAACAGGAAGATGAAGGTGGAGCTGGCCCCTACGGGCGCTCCGAAGATCCCCTCCTGGGTGTAGAAAAGGTGTTTGATGACCTGCAGGGCGCTGTATCCCCGGTTGCCCATAAAGCCCGGCATGTTCCGCCCGATCAGGCCGGTCAGGACAAACACAGCGGCGATGGTGACGATCGGGATGCCCACCACCCGCCTGCAGGCCTCGGCCAGCAGCAGGACGGCGATGCCGCCGATGAGGTATTGATAGGCTTCAAAGGCATTCTGGCGCGCGATCTGACTGAAAAAAACAACAGGGTAGAAGAAGAGCGCCAGGGAGAGGAGGCCCAGGACCGCGTCGTACCAGGGCAGCGTGTCCTTCCTGCACTTGCGCCGGACAGGATAAAGGAAAAAGGCCAGCATCACCACGATGCCCAGATGCAGCGGGCGCATGTGGGTGCTGGGGATGATGAACCAGGTGCTGTACAGCTGAAAGAGCGAAAAAAGGACGCATACAGCCGAAATGATCAGCCCCTTGTACCCGGCGAGGATACGGAAGGCGCTCTCCCGGTCATATTTGCTCATGATCTGCTGGATCTCGCCCTGGTCCACCGCCTCGGTCTTCTCCTCAGGCAGATTCGGCGTCCGCTTTTCTATTTCCTTGCCGGAATCCGGATTTTCAGTCATCGTCTATCCTCGCTGTCATCGAAGAAAAGGCCCCGGGCGGCTGACCGCCCGGGGCTTTGATGTGCTTTAGGGCAGCAGGTTCATTTCCTTGAAGTACTTTTCCGCGCCGGGGTGGAAGGGCACAGGAATGCCCTTCACGCCATACTCAGCGGAGATGAACTCCTTCTTTGCATGGGTCATCTCATCCTTGTTTTCAAACAGGACCTTGGTCATCTGGTAGACAAGCTCCTCCGGCAGATCCTTCTTGCAGATGAGCACCGCGTTCATACCGGGGATGACCACATCCTCCGTCATCCCGGCGTAACTGCCGGCCGGGACAGTGTAGGGCACGTAAAAATTATACTTCTCCTGCAGGGTGGCCATCTGTTCTTCCGGCAGCCCGATCAGGCGGACCGGGATCTTGCTGGCCACGTCCATGATGGCGGGGTTGGGAAGGCCTGCGGTGACGAAGAAGGCGTCCAGCTGGCGGTTCTGGAAGGAGGTGGCGGACTCGTCAAAGCTCAGGTGCTGAGGTTTGATGTCCTCCAGCGTCAGCCCGGCTTCGCCCAGCAGCTGCACGGCATTGAAGTAGACGCCGGAGTTGACCGCGCCGACGGAGACGTTCTTCCCCTTCAGGTCCGCAACCGTCTTGATGTCGCTGTCCGCGGCGACCACGATCTGCACCAGCTCCGGGTACAGCGAGCCGACGGCGACGAAAGAGTCGATCACCTCGCCGGCGAAGAAGTCCTTGTCGCCCTGGTAGGCATAATACATGACATCGTTCTGCACAAGGCCCAGTTCAGCCTCGCCGGCGTTCATCTTCAGGATGTTGTCCTTGGAGCCGCCGCTGGATGCGACCGAAACGTCCAGATTAGGAACATGTTTCATCCAAAGGGCGGCGATCTCACCGCCAAGAGGATAATAGGTGCCGGCAGTGCCGCCGGTGGAAAAACCAAGGGCGTGTTTCTCAACAGGTTTTTTCGTCAGGAAATAGACACCCACGCCAATCGCAGCAAGAAGCAACACAACGATAATGACAGTAACCACTTTCTTGTTCATTCGGATTCCTCCTAACATAAAGTCACCCACCTAGGTTTTGTCAAACATGAAACCAGATGTGATTATACAGACAATCGGAATAGAGGTCAATAAAAAACCGAAGAATATACATGAATTTCCACTCTGATTGGTTTATTTTGTCAGAAATCATAACAACAACTTTGTGTCCAGTCTGTATAAATATCGTATATACCAACAAGTCAAAGAGAGAGCAGGAAAATGGCTGCGCGCTGCAAAGCGTCCGCTTCCCCGGCGCCCCGGGCGAAGTCGGGCCGTCCGCCGCCGCGCACGCCGCATGCCCTCATCAGTCCCGGCATATCCTCCGCCCTGTCCGCGGAGCGCGCGAACAGGTACAGCCGCCCGGCCGCCACCGGCACGGACAGGAGGATGATCAGGCCGCTCTCCCCAATGAGTCCCGCGGCCAGCTCTTCCATCGCGGGGGTGTCAGCCGCTTCCAGTTCCGCAGCGATCAGGCGGCCCCCGTCCGGCAGAGGGACGGCCTGCGACAGCAGCCCCGGCGCTTTCTGCAGGGTCAGCCCCCGCCTGGTCTCCTTCAGCTCCCTTTCCGTTTCAGCAGCCTTCTCGAGCAGCGATCCCACACGCTCCGGTACTTCCGCCGGCCTGGCGCTGAGCAGCACGCTTGTCCGGTACAGCGCGGAATAGGTTTCCCGGTAATGCGCCGCGGCCCTCAGGCCGCACAGGAAGGACAGGCGCATCTTGCCGCGGGCGGGCTGGCAGGAGAGGATCTTGATGAGCCCGGCCTGGGAGGCATGGCTCAGGTGCGTGCCGCCGCAGGCCACCATCTCATACCCCCCCACCATGCACACCCGCACGTTTTCGCTGACCGTCGGGTCCTTGCGCAGCGGCAGTGACTCCAATTCACTCTCCGGCGGGAAACGGCAGACGATCTCCGCGTCCTCAGCAACACGGCGGTTGGCCAGGTCCTCGATCTCCTCCAGGGTCTCCTGGGGAAGACGCATCGCGCCGCCCGGCAGGGTGACGTCGATGCTGGATGCCTCCTGCCCGATGTGCAGGCCGTGGGTGAATCCGCCGGTCAGGCGCCATACGCAGTTGGCCAGGATGTGCTCGCCGGTGTGCTGCTGCATGTGGTCAAAGCGGCGCGTGAAATCGATTTCCCCCCGCAGACGCTCCCCGGGAGGCGGCAGTTCCGCATCGCTCCTTGCATCCACCCGGTGCCAGACCTCGCCCTCTTCATCCGCCTGGACTTCCGACACCCGAAGGCGTCCCAGGGAGCACTCCAGCGCGCCGGTATCCCAGGGCTGCCCGCCGCCTTCCGGGTAAAAGGCGCTCTCCGTCAGGCTCAGCCAGTACCCGGCCGCGTCTTTCCTGTGCCCGGTGACCTCCGCCTCAAAGCGCGTGAGCCACGCATCGGTGAAATACAGCCGCCTTGTCAAGCTCCTCCGCCTCCTTGATCCTTTTTGAGCAGTATACCATGACCGGCGCCCGCCGGATTGACAGGCGATGCCTGCCCCGAATATGATGGGGGCAGAACGTTTGGACGTCCTCATTGAACAATGAATAACAGACACAGGGAAGAAAGGAATCGCTTTATGAAATCTGTCAGAATCATCCTCACCCTGCTGCTGGCCCTCACGCTGCTTCCCTTTTCCTGCGCACAGGGGGAGGAGGGCCTTGCCGGCAGGTGGACAGCGGACATTCAGGGCAGCACGGGCACGCTGCTGCTTGAAAGCGGGGGCTCCCTCATCCTGCTGTTTGATGAAGCGGGCAGCGTCTCCGTGGACACGGGGACCTGGTCCGTTCAGCAGGGGCAGCTCATCCTCCTGATCTATCAGGGAGATACGCTGTCGCTGGAATACACGCTTGAGCAGGACACCCTGTCCACCAGGAATAGGGACGACGGGGAACGGACGGTGTTCGCCCGGGAGCCCTGGCAGCCGCCGGAGGGCGTCGCCGGTGACTGGAAGGGGCTGGACACCAATGGCGCGTTTTATCTGACGCTTGGCCGGGACAACCGCTTTTCCTTCGACTACGCCTCGGGCGAACCCATCGGCTCGGGCCACTTCGCGGCGTACGGGGAGACCCTGTACCTCGTATTCTCCAACAACACCTACCTCGCCATGGGTTATGCCTTCTCCGGCGGCGGTCTGACCATCACGAACCGGTTCACCGGGGACGCTTACCCCCTGACTCGCCGCGGCGCGGCCATACAGCAGGAAGCGACCTCCCAGCCCATCCCGGCGGCGACGGCGAAGCCCGAGCCCGTCCCAACCCCGGAGACCGCTTCCGGCCTGGCCGGCTCCTGGCAGGGGACGGACGCCTCGGGCGTGCGGGTGATGACCTTTGCTCAAAGCGAAGAACCGGGCATGTCCTGGGAGGAGTCAGGCGAGGAGGGCGTGCATGTATTGAAACTGACGCAGAGCGGCGAGCTGACCATCTCCTACCAGGATGTGGTCAACGCGGCGCTTGACCGGAAAGGCGCCTACACGGCGACCGCCGATGTCCTTTCTGTGGAGTACCCCGACGGCACCAAGGAAACCTACCGCTATATCCTCCTGGGTGACAGCCTGCTGCTGTCAGACGCCCTCCTGCAGAATCCTGTCACCTATGCGCGCCTGGCGCAGCCTGAGAACCCGATGGATCCCGCGCTTCCGGGCACCTGGGGCGGCAGGAACTCCACGGGGTATTTCGAGTTCACCTTCAGGGGGGACGGCGCCTATGCCATGGTACTGCTGCCCAATGAGAGCGACTCCCACACAGGAACGTTCACCGTAAAGGGGGACGTGCTGGTGTTATCCGACGGAACGGAGACCCAGGAGATCGGGTATGAACTGGACGGGGACCGGATGGTGCTTGACCTGGATGTGGAAGTCTACAGGATGTCCGGTCCCCTGGTCCGGGAAACAATGCCCGAAACCGCCCCCTCCGCCGCGGCGGACCCGGCCCTGACCGGCGTATGGGGCGGAATGGAGCAGGGTATCTATGTCGAACACGTCTTTTATGCCGACGGGAGATACCTGCGTTTCACGCCGTCTGACGAGCCGGAGACCGAGGCCGGAAACTACCTCGCGGGCGGCGGCGCGCTGGCCGTCCTGACCCGGGAGGGGTCAAGCCAGGGCAATTATCACATGAAGGACGACACCCTGACCCTGAGCATCGCAGGGAAAGAGGAGACCACATTTGTCAGAAGGGATGGGATCCTGAAGCGGATGGAATAGGCGGAGCGCTTTTCTAGCCACAGGATCACACGGAGCGCCTGGGAGCTGCCCTCCCGGGCGTGAGACTGTGGACAAACCATATCCAGGGGAGTTTCAGAGGGCACAGCCCTCTGACTGCAATCGTATCGCCCAGCAATGCCGGGCGGGCGGGGAGAATTGCGAAGAGATTCATTCCTTGCATTTTCACTGACCAGGAGCGCAGCGACCAAGTGAAAATGCCAGTTCTTCCAAAACGGCAAAGTGTCCACAGACACTATGCCGACACTCTGACGCCTGGGAGCAGCCCTCCCGGGCGTTCCGGTTTTCCGGCATTTTCACCGGCGGCGGCCAAAGCCGCCCGCCTTGACCCTTCCGGGGCCACGTGTTAGGATGGCCGCGGGAGGATGAAATATGGACAAGCGCTATGCCTGCGAAGGCACCCTCGTGCATGAGGAAGCGGTACGGCAGGTCTGCGCCCTGATGCTGCCCGAAAAGGTGTTCGCGGACGCTTCCACCTTTTTCAAGGTCATGGGCGACGGCACACGCTTCCGCATCCTGTTCGCGCTGGACAAGCATGAGCTGTGCGTGTGTGACCTGGCGAACCTGCTGAACATGAGCGTTTCCGCCGTCAGCCACCAGCTGGCGCGGCTGCGTGAGGGCAAGCTGGTCACTTCCCGCCGGGACGGCAAGAACGTCTTCTACACCGTGGCTGACAGCCACGTCCACATGATGCTCCAGGGCTGTGTCGAGCACGCGCTGGAGGAGGCCGGGGAGTAGCCGGGCAGGATCCTCCGGGAAATAGGAGCGGGGCCGCGCTTCAACGGCCCCGTTTTTCTATTGATGCGCAGAGAAACGCAAAGTGAATGGCCGCTCCTGTCCGTTCATTCTTCCCGTTCCGGAAAGCTCCTCAGGTATACCAGGTTCCCGTCCGGGTCCAGCAGGCTCATGTTCCGCGCGCCCCACGGGCGGTCCGTCGGCTTCTGGACCACCGTCACCCCGAAGCCCTGCAGCCTTTCATATTCTATGTCGACGTCCGCCACCGTAAAGGCCAGGCACATGGTCTGGCCCGCCGCGGACTCCCTGCCGGATCCGTCATTGTACACCGTCAGCGCCGTTTCCCCCTCCAGGATGACCTGGTGCACGGGATCGTCGCCCGCGCCGCCAACCTTAAGCAGCATCCTGTAAAAATCCGCCAGCCGGACGGTGTCGCCGGTCAGCAGGCATACTTCCCCGATCTTCATCAAGACCCCCTTCATCAAATGATCCGTTCTGCTTCCCTGTCTCCGGCAGAATCCGACGGATTGCATCAAAAACCCTGGGAAGGGATTCATCCCCCAACCAAAGGCGAAGGCCGGGTGATGACGAACAGGAAGCGGCAGTCAAGGCTGCGGTCGGACACCGTGCATTCCCTCATCCTCGCATCAAACAGAAAGCGGCTGCCTTCCGCAGCAAACTCGTTTTCCATCCCGAGCAGCGTCCTTTCCTTCAGCCGCCAGTGCGCCCGGTTCTCCCCCGTGAGGGTGTGCGAAGTCCAGGGAAGCCTTTGCGCGTCCAGCAAACGCCCGATCAGTGTCTCCTGCGCGCTCAGCCCGGAATCATCAGCGCCCTCCATACCCCTTCCCTCGTCGGAAAAGAACGCGATCTTTCCCCCCGGGGAAGTGATCCGGAGCAACCCATCAAGAAGGCTCTTGAAATCGTCGGTGAAATAATGCGTATCGATCAGGGTGATTGCGTCAAAGGACGCGGCGGGGAATTCCGGCCGGGTCATATCGCCGGTCATGAAACGGAGCCTGTCCGCCGACTGTTTTTCAGCCAGCGCGATGGCCACGGGCGACAGGTCGACCCCCACCGCACAACAGCCAGTTCGCTCCTGGATATACCCGGTGAGACGGCCGGTGCCACAGCCCAGGTCCAGCAGACGGCTCCCGGGACCCAGGTTCAGGACTCCCAACATTACCTCAATCTGGGCCATGTCAGCCATGCCGTGCTGGCACAGGTTCATCCCATATACCCTTTCGCAGAAGCGGGCATGCGCGCCGCTTGCCTCTGCCAGAGGGTAGAACGTATCATAAAATGCCAGCATCGCCGCTTCATTCCCCCCTTTGACCCTGCGCTCCATGATGCGTCGCATCCGGCGCGCCCGTATGGTATATATAAGCACATCAGGATCTTTTCCGCAATTCCGGTCAAGAAAGAGGAACGCCGCCTTTGATACCATCACCGCGGGGAGGAGAGAGGCGTGGAAAACCTGGAGAAAGCCGAGGCCGTCCAGCGGATGCAGGATCACATCCACCAGCATCTGCACGGGGTGATCACCCTTCGCGACCTGTCCGTGTGCGCGGGCTATTCGCCGTTCCACTGCGTCAGGGTGTTCCGTGAGATGACCGGCAGGACCCCCTTTGAGTACATCCGTGCGCTCAGGCTCTCCCGCGCCGCCATGGAGCTGCGGGATGAGAAGACGAGGATCATCGACGTCGCGCTGGAGTTCGTGTTTGACTCGCAGGAAGGGTTCACCCGGGCCTTCTCAAGGGAATTCGGCATCACGCCCGCCCGGTACCGGAAGGATCCGAAGCCTATCCGCCTGTTCATGCCCTATCCGACCCTGAATCGATACCTGTACTTCAGGAAAGGGGAAACAAACATGGAAAAGAAACCCGCCGCACACACCGTCTTCGTCCAGGTCATCGAGCGGCCGGAGCGGAAGCTGATCCTGAAACGCGGCGTCAGGGCAGAGGACTATTTTGCCTACTGCGAGGAGGTCGGCTGCGAGGTCTGGGGCCTGCTGTGCAGCGTCAGGGAAGCCCTGTACGAGCCCGTCGGCCTGTGGCTCCCCGACGGCCTGATCAGACCCGGCACCTCGCGCTACGCGCAGGGGGTCGAGGTCCCGGCGGATTACGGCGGCCAGGTCCCTGAAGGGCTCGAAATGATCAGCCTGCCGCCCTGCCGGATGATGGTGTTCCAGGGCCCGCCCTATGAGGACGAGCGCTTTGAGGAGGCCATATCGGACCTGTGGGTGGCGATGAAAACCTACAACCCGGAGCTGTACGGCTTCCGGTGGGCGGATGAGGACGCGCCGAGGTTCCAGATGGAACCCCAGGGCTGGCGCGGATACATCGAGGGCCGCCCGGTCCGGCCGGTCAACAGGTAGGGCCCCTCCTTCGGTTTGACGCCTGAAACATGGCGTCATTTTTTGTTTGATCAGGGACAAAAACAGTGGTTCCGGGCGAACTATGTCCCATCAAATTTCCATCCCCAAGCCCTCATTTCTTGACATCACCAAAGGCAGCGGACGATAATCAATCCAGTCATAATACGCATGTCCCCGTCTGACCGACGCTGCCTGTCCGTTCGATACTGACCGACGCACCGCACCATATCCGCATACCCCGGTCATCCTTCAGGAGGCACAGAATGCATTCGATCGCCGGAGAGGACTATTTCATCACACCCGCGGCGGAAAAGCGGATCACGGAACTCGCTTCCCGCTACCAAAATGAACCGGAACAGCTGATGAACATCCTGCTGGACATCCAGAAGGAAACGGCGAACTCCTTCCCGCGCAGCGTGGCCGCGCTGGTCAGCCGCGTCACCGGGATCCCGGAGGCGAAGCTGTACGGATTCGTCAGTTTCTATTCCATGTTCTCCACCAGGCCCCGCGGCCGCTACGTCGTGCGCATGTGCCACAGCGCGCCCTGTCATGTGTGCGGGGCCCAGGGGGTGATGGAAGCCGTTTCCAAGACCCTGGGCATTGGGCCCGGCGAGACCACGCGGGACGGGCGTTTCACCCTGGAGTACTGCCAGTGCCTCGGCGTCTGCGAAAACGCGCCGGCCATCATGGTGAACGAGACCGTGTACCGCAACCTGACGCCCGGGCGCGCGGCCACCCTGATGGAGGATTACCAGAGGGGGGACATGAAGGAATGCTGAGCGAAACGCGGATCGTGCTGAGGAACCTGGGCCGGATCGACCCGGTCAGCGTCAAGGATTATCAGAAGCAGGGCGGATACGGGTCCCTCCGCAAGGCGCTGTCGATGAAGACGGAGTACGTGATCGCGGAAATGAAGCGCTCCGGGCTGCGCGGGCGCGGCGGGGCAGGCTTTCCGGTGTGGAAGAAATGGAGCTTCACGGCGTCCGCCCAGAGCGGGCAGAAATACGTCATCTGCAACGCGGATGAGGGCGAACCCGGCACCAACAAGGACAGGGTCATCCTCTCCGGCGACCCGAACAGCGTGTTTGAGGGCATGGCCATCGCGGCCTACGCGGTGGGCGCGGACAGGGGCTTCCTCTACCTGAGGCGGGAATACCCCTACGTGGCCCCCATCCTCGACCAGGCGCTGGAGAACGCCCGGGCGGAAGGCTGCCTGGGGAAGAACATCCTGGGCTCCTCCTTCAGCTTTGACATCGAGGTCATCTCCGGCGGCGGGGCTTACGTATGCGGCGAGGAGACCGCGCTGATCGAGTCCATCGAGGGGCGCCGGGGCGAGCCGCGCTTCAAGCCCCCCTATCCGGGCGTTTCGGGCCTGTACGGCAGGCCCACGGTGGTCAACAACGTCGAGACGCTGGCCAACGTGCCCGTCATCCTCCAGCGCGGGGGCGAATGGTTCAGCGGGATCGGCGTGCCCAACTGCACCGGCACCAAGGTGTTCACCCTGTGCGGGAACATCACGCAGAAGGGGGTCTTCGAGTACCCCATGGGCACCAACCTCAGGGACATTTACGAGACACACGGCGGGGTGAAGGACAACTTCGACCTGCGCGGGTTCATGCTGGGCGGCCAGTCGGGCAACCTCATCAACGCCGGCCAGATGGACCTGAGCATGGACATCGACTCCTGCCAGCAGGCGGAAAGCGTGCTGGGCACAGGCACCATCATGGTGATCGACGACCGGCACGACATCCTGGACATCGTGCAGAACATCATGTCGTTCTTCATCGAGGAGAGCTGCGGCAAGTGCACGCCCTGCCGGGAGGGGAACATCCGGATCCTGGAGATCCTCCGCCGCATCAGCGGCGGGGAGGGCCGCATGGAGGACCTGACCCTGTTGGAGGACCTGGCCGGCATGATGAACGTGGCCTGCCTGTGCGGGCTGGGCCAGAACTCCTCCGTGGCGGTCATCACCAGCCTGCACAACTTCCGCGAGGTGTACGTAAAAGCCATTGAGAGGGGGCGCAGAGCATGATCCGGCTGACGATCGACGGTCTGCCCGTGGAGGCGGAGGAGGGTTCGACGCTGCTGGAAGCGGCAAAGAAGCTGGACATCCACATCCCCACCCTGTGCTTCCATCCGGACCAGGACGTCAAGGCGAACTGCCGCATCTGCCTGGTGGAGCTGGAGGGGAACAAGCTGCTGGTGCCCGCCTGCTCCTACCCGGCGGAGAACGGCATGAGCATGCGCACCCATTCCCCCAAGGTCAGGCGAGCGCGCCGGAACATCCTGGAGCTGATCCTGGCCCGCCACGCGCAGGACTGCCTGCACTGCGACCGCTCCGGCACCTGCGAACTGCAGGCGGTGGCGGAGGAGATGCACTTCGTGAAGATCCCCCGCTACCCCTACGTGGCCCGCTCGGACGAGTCGGACAACTCCTCCCCCTCCATTGTGCGCAACGCCGCCAAATGCATCAACTGCGGCCGGTGCGAGTACGCGTGCAGCCAGGTCCAGACAGTGCACGCCCTGTCCAAGGTGGGGCGTGGATTTGAGGTGCAGTTCCGTCCGGCGTACGGGCGCACGCTGGCTGAGAGCATCTGCGTCAACTGCGGCCAGTGCGTGCAGGCCTGTCCCACGGGCGCGCTGACCATCCGGGACGACACCCAGGTCGTCTGGCACGCCTTCGCGGTACCGGAAAAGCTGGTCGTGGCGCAGGTGGCGCCCGCCGTCCGGATCACCCTGGCGGAGGCTTTGGGGGAGCCGCCCGGCAGCATCAGCACGGGCCGCATGGTCAGCGCGATGAAGCGGGTGGGCTTTCACAGGGTGTTTGACACCGACTTCACCGCGGACCTGACCATCATGGAGGAGGGAACGGAGCTGCTGGGCCGCATCAAGAATGGCGGCGTCCTGCCCATGGTCACCTCCTGCTGCCCCGCCTGGATCAAGTTCTGCGAGACCTTCTACCCGGACCTGCTGCCCCACCTGTCCACCTGCAAGTCCCCCCAGCAGATGTTCGGCGCGCTGCTGAAAACCTATTACGCGGAAAAGACCGGCAAAAAGCCGGAGGACATCCTCAGCGTGTCCGTGATGCCCTGCACGGCCAAGAAGTTTGAGGAAACGCGCCCAGAGCTGGGGCGCAGCGGCATGAGGGACGTCGACGCCGTCATCACAGCGCAGGAATTGGCGCGGATGATCCGCAGCGCGGGCATCCGCTTTGACACCCTGCCGGACACACCCTTTGACGCGCCCTTCGGCCTGGGCACCGGCGCCGGGGAGATCTTCGGCTCAACCGGCGGCGTGATGGAGGCGGCGCTGCGTACGGTGTACGAGGTGGTCACCGGCAAGCCGCTGGAGAACCTGGACATCAAGGCCGTCCGCGGCCTGGAGGGCGTCAAGGAGGCGTCGGTCGAGATGAACGGCATGAGCGTGAAGGTGGCGGTCACCAACGGCCTTGGCAACGCGCGGAAAATCATGGACCTGGTCCGGGCGGGAAAGGCGGACTACCACTTCATCGAGATCATGGCCTGCCCGGGCGGATGCATCGGCGGGGGCGGGAACCCGATCAAAAACAACGCGAAAATGAAGCCGCGCCTGGACGCGGTGTACCGGCTGGACAGGGAACTGCCCCTGCGCCGATCCCACGAGAACCCCGCGGTGAAAGCGCTGTATGAGGAATACCTGGGTGAGCCCAACGGGCACCGGTCACACGCCCTGCTGCACACCGGCTACGTCAACCGGAGCGGCCTGCTGGGGTAAGGGTCCGGCGTGTCGACAAAGTGTCTGCGGACACTTTGTCGTTTTAGAGGAACGGGCGTTTTCACTTGGTCGCTGCGCTCCCGGTCAGTGAAACCGCAAGGAATGAATCCCTACGCAATTCTCCCCGCCCGGCAAAGCCGGGCGATACGATTTTAGTCAGAGGGCAGTGCCCTCTGAAACTCCCCTGGATACGGTTTGTCTACAGTCTCAAGCGGCTCGGCACTGGCCGGGCCGCTTTTTGAGGTCCGGTTCAGCCCGGCAGCAATTCCAAAAGCCTTCTCACGGCTTCCTCAGGGAAGCCTTCGGGTCGTTCTGTTTCAAGCAGGGACCTGAGAAACCCGCGCACAGCGGCGCTTTGGGGCAGCATATAGCCGGCCTCGCGGGCCAGGTCCTCCGCGGACACGCGGATGGATTGCTTCAGGGCAAGGGCCAACTGCCGCAGGGCAGGATCCCGCTCATCCCTCAGGACCGCGGAGGCGGCGAGTTCCTGCCGTGCCTTTCCCGCCAGGAGGGCGCGCAGGGGAAGCAGGACTTCCTCCTTCTTTTCCTGCTGGGGCGGGTAATTGTCAGGAACCTTGGAAATGGCGCCGGAGGGGCAGGCGTCAACGCAGGCACGGCAGGCGTCCAGGCACCTGGACCAGTCGATCTGTCCATTCTCCGTGTCAGTGGCCCCGGTGGGGCAGACGTACAGGCACAGGCAGTCCTTGGTACACAGACGGATATTCCTTACAGCGCGCATGCTCATGCCCCCCTTTGGACCTGGTTGAACTTGAACGCCGGCACCTTGCATACAGGGCAGACGGCGGGCGGCGCGTCCCCCACAAAGAGAAAGCCGCAGGCCTCGCAGACGAACACCTTGCCCTCCAGCGCTTTGTCCCCCTGTTTGCGGTATTTCTCCAGCAGGCCTCCCTGGATCCTGCTCACTTTCTCCCCCCAGACCAAGGCGCGCTGCGCTCCCCGGTCCCCGGCCTTCCTGGCAGCGTCAAGGACAAGGGCATATCCCGTCTGCGTATCCTCCCTGAGCATCCCGGCAAGGCTTTCCAAATCCCCGCGGGGTTCGGCCCGGCTTTCAAAATAGTCCGCCAGCCGGGCGAACAGCCCTGACTCCTCCTCCAGATACTGCTTTGCGCAGCCCCGGGCAAGGTTGGAACACACCACGCTGTTCACCAGCATATCGTTCGCTTCCACGACATCCCTGGATTTTGTGCCGGTTTCTGCAGGCCGGCCCGCCGTTTCCGCCCCGCCCTCCGGGACGAACATGGACTTGTCCGCGCCGCATATCGGGCAGACCCAGTCCTCGGGCAGATCCTCCCACCGCGTTCCCGGCGCGATGCCCCTGGACGGGTCCCCGTCGGCCGGGTCATAGTCATAACCGCAGACGGTGCAGATATACTTTCCCAATTGAGCGCCCTCCTGTCAGGTCCCCCGTCCCCCTTCAGGCCTAGACGGGGATATGCAGCTGCCGATACGGCTTTGATTATAGGGGAATGCCTGCGCGGTGTAAAGGAGCCGGCGGGAAGGGACAGCCGCCTTTGATGAAATGATTGACACTTGAACACACGCTCAAGTATAATGGGTACAATTGAATGAGCGTTCAAGTGTCAGGAGGAAGCGGGTCATGACGAAAGCCATCAGGATACAGAATCTCGGCTGCGCCAGCTGCGCGGCGAAAATGGAAAAGAAGATCGCGGCGCTGCCGGGCGTGACCGGCGCGCGGGTCAACTTCATGACCCAGCGGCTCACCCTGGAGGCGGAGGAGGAGCGGATGGGCGGGCTGCTCAGGGACGCGCAGGCCATCATCCGTTCCATCGAGCCGGAGGCCTCCCTGGTGCTCCCGCTGTGACCAAACGGATCTACCGCGTCCCGCTGGCGCTTGTTCTGTTCGTTTCCGGGCTTCTGATCCGGGATGGGTCGCCCGTCAGGGCGGCGCTGCTGCTCATCGCCTATCTGACCGTCGGGTATGACGTGCTGCTTTCCGCCGCGCGGGGCATCGCCCGCGGGCGGGTGTTTGACGAGAACTTCCTGATGTCCCTGGCCACGCTGGGGGCCTTTGTCATCGGGGAATACGCAGAGGCAGTCGCGGTGATGGTGTTCTACCAGACCGGGGAACTGTTCCAGGGCTATGCAGTGGACAGGTCCCGCCGCGCGATCGCCGGGGCGATGGACCTGCGGCCTGACAGCGCGAACCTGCTGAGGGAAGACGGCCGGACGGACACCGTCGCGCCGGAAACGGTGGCCGTCGGCTCCCTCATCCTGGTCAGGCCCGGCGAGCGGCTGCCGCTGGACGGGGTCGTGACGGAGGGGGAGAGCGATCTGGACACCTCCGCGCTCACCGGCGAAGCCCTCCCCCGCGCGGTGAAGCCGGGGGGCGAAGCGCTCAGCGGCTGCGTCAACCTGACCGGCGCGCTGACCGTCAGGGTCACCAAACCCTATGACCAGTCCACCGTCAGCCGCATCCTGGAGATGGCCGAGAACGCCACGGACAGGAAATCCCGGCAGGAGGCCTTCATCACCCGCTTTTCCGCCCTGTACACCCCCGTCGTGGTCATCCTGGCGCTGCTGCTGGCCTTTGTGCCGCCGATCATCCTGCCGGGGGCCATTCTTTCCGACTGGGTGTACCGCGCGCTCAACTTCCTGGTGGTCTCCTGCCCCTGCGCGCTGGTGATCTCCATCCCGCTGTCCTTTTTCGGCGGCATCGGCGGCGCCTCGCGCGCCGGCATCCTGGCCAAGGGCGCCAACTATCTGGAGGCGCTGGCCCGTGCCGATACCTTCGTGTTTGACAAGACCGGCACCCTTACCCGCGGCAGCTTTTCCGTCAGCGAGGTCAGGCCCGTCTCGGGCACGCGGGAGGCGCTGCTGGAGGTGGCCGCGCTGGCGGAGCAGCACTCCAACCACCCCATCGCCCTGTCCATCCGGCAGGCCCACGGCGCGCCGACGGACCCCGCCCGGGTAAAAGACGTGGCGGAGATGCCCGGCGGCGGCGTGAAGGCGACGGTGGACGGGCGGGAGGTGCTGGTGGGCAACGCCCGGCTGATCAGCGGCATGGGCGTTTCCGTCCCGCAGGGCGGGGATGGCGGCCCGGCTTTCTGGACGGGTCCCGTTTCCGCGCTTGTGCAGCTCCTGCTACTTTGGGCGGGGGCCGGGCTGGGCGCCGACAGGGCTCTGCCGCGCTGGGCTTCGCCTCTCTGCTGGCTGCTGCTCAGCGTAAGCGCTGTTTTTACGGCCTCTGTTTTTCTG
>CAZVSG010000001.1:34842-58865 GCA_964629345.1 uncultured Christensenella sp.
GGGATGGCGGCACCCTCAGCCACGTGGCCGTATCCGGCGTCTACCGGGGCAGCATCCTGCTGGAGGATGAGATCAAGCCCTGTGCCCGCCAGGCGCTGCTGCGGCTGAGAAGCCGGGGCGTGAACCGGCTGGTGATGCTGACCGGGGACAGCGAACAGGCCGGGCGAAAGGCCGCCGACGGCCTGGGCATCGACATCGTGCATGCCGGCCTGCTGCCCCAGGACAAGGTGGCCCGGCTGGAGGAACTGCTGGATCAGCCCGGCCGCCGCGGCACCCTGGTCTTCGCGGGGGACGGGGTCAACGACGCGCCGGTGCTGGCGCGCGCGGACGTGGGCTTTGCCATGGGCGCGATGGGCTCGGACGCGGCGATCGAGGCGGCGGACATCGTCATCATGAACGACGATCCCTGCAAGATGGCCTCGGCGCTGGACATCGCCCGGCGCACGGTCAGCATCGCCAGGCAGAACGCCTTCTTCGCCATCTCCGTCAAGGCGGTGGTGCTCATCCTCAGCGCCTTGGGCCTTTCCACCCTGTGGATGGCGGTGTTCGCCGACGTAGGCGTGACCGTGCTGGCCATCCTCAACGCGATGCGCGCGCTGCGCGTCCCGCGGGAGGACAGCGGCTGCGCGTGCGACGTTTCCCCGGCACTTCATCCAGCAAAGGCCGCGTAAACGCCGATAAAGTGTCTGCGGACACTTTATCGTTAGGAAGGGCGGGCTTTTAAATTGAAAATGCAAGGCCGGGCTGTCTCGGGGGATCCCATCCCCCGAACCCCCAGGCAAGGGACTTCGCCCCTTGACCCGGAATAGGCAAATGAAAATCTGGCTGTCTGAGAAAACAAGAACCAAACCATTGATTGCCAATAATTCCGGGGTCCGGGGAGGAACTCCCCGGGCGGGGTCCGGGGACTGCGTCCCCGGTCGTCCCCTCTCCATTCTACTTTGACTTTGCGATATAACTCCCTATTACGTCCCTGTCGTCGGTGAACTCCAGGCTGACCCTGAACGTGCGGCGCTCACCGGGCTGAAGGAGGATGAGGGAGCCGTCCTTGCGCGCGGCGGCGCGGCCCGGGGCGGTGAAGTTGCCGGGTTCCAGCCCCAGGGCATAGTCCCCTTCGCGCATGTTTTTCCACTCGCACAGCATGGGCAGCGCTTCCGGGTCAAAGCGCACGGCGGCGGCGATCCCAAGGCGCTCGTTGTGCAGCAGGGTGAAGGCGTCCTTCTTGAAGCCGGTGTGGAAGAAGCATTCCTCCGGGCGAAGGGCGGCCGGCTCCTCCATCTCATTCCAGCGGGGGAGGCCCTTTGCCGCGTTCTCGTCCCGGGGCGATATGTCAGACGCGTTGCTGTAGATCTTCGCGCCCGCGTCCAGCATCGGGTAGCCGAAGTTGATATGGTACAGGATCATCAGTGGGCTGTCGAAGAAGCCCTGGTTCTCGACGGTATCCTCGATATGCACGGCGTCCCGCTCGGTCTGAAGGCGGATCACGCGCTTCATCACCAGGTTGTCGGAGAATACCGCGCTCTGGCGGATCTCACCGGAAAGCCTGATGACCGCCTCCTCCCCCTCATGGGCCATCTCCGCGCTGACGCGGGAGGCGGGGATGTTGTTGAACGGGCCGTGCAGTCCCAGGCTCTGCCCCTCGTCCACGTTGGGCGCGCCGGCATAGGTCAGGCCGCAGGTGGTCAGCATCCCCACGTAAAACTGCTTCAGGAAGCCGTACACGCCGTCCTCCTGATAGGAGAAGGGGCTCTTGATCCCGGTCTTTGACTGGACGGACATCTGATGCCCCTTATAGGTCAGCCCGGAGATGTCCAGTCCGCGGTCCGCCAGCACGGTCATCCCGATGCCCCTGCCATTGACGATATCAAAGGCACGCACCCCGCGCGCGGGGCCGTCGTTGAACAGGTAATCCTTCCACCCGCAGACCGAGTTGAGGTCGCCGATCTTTCGCCTGAGCAGCTGTTCGTCCGATTTCTTCATGAAGCCGTCCTCCTGCATGTAGGTATTTTCGTTGCGTTGATTATAGCAGAGAAAGGATGAAAGGGGCAGGGGAGGAGTGGTGATGGGGCGGCTTAAAAGAAAAGGAATAAATTCAAGGACAGGGCTGTCTGTTCCGAAAAACAAAGACATCCGTTCTCTACTTTCCCATCCCCCATATTCCTGTGTTCCTGTATGATGTCCCTATGTATTTCCCAGCAATAGTGGCGCTTTGATAAACGCTGTTGATATGGTACCATCAAGTCAGCAGTTTTCTTCAGCAGCGTTTGCGGACTCCGCAGTTCTGACAGCATCACACGCCCTCTGTTCTCTATGGCTGTTTGACATCATTCAAAGCGTCGGATCAAACTGCGGAAAAGCAGATTGGGCGTATCCCAAAGATCCGGCGCAGCGGACATCCAAGAAATCTCTCGAATATTGCACGCATTGCAGGCACGGTGTGATATCAAATCAGAAAGGGACGGGTCATATGCGTTTGAGGAAAATGATGTGCCTTCTGCTTACGATGCTCTTCTTCCTCTACCTTCTGCCGCACGGCCTTGCTGAAGAGATCCCATATCACGTGACGGTTGAGATCATCCCCCTTGGCCCCTACCCAAAAAGCGCGCTGCCGCCGGGGGAAGCAGACAGTGAAAAACTGTTCTCTGGTTTTGATAAGCGCAATTATTCAACATTCAGTGCGGCGGCGTTCCCGGGCTGGGTGTTTCTCGGCTGGCAATTCGACAAAAGCATTCATGATCTCAACAGCACAATTTTTACCAGAATACTAGGGAACCGCTGATTAACAGCCTCTTGAGAAACAACCGACCTTAAAAAGCATTGAGTTTTTGATCTTGAACATCGAAATGCTCTGTGAAACCTTAAAACCGATGTGTTTTCCGTCGCCTTTTTGGTCTTTGGCTGCCACTTTTCTCACATTGACCAGACCTATCCCATCACTGGCTGTAAACTGCGCCCAGCTTTGGCACAGCAGTACAGATTGGAACTGGCCAGCAGCACATACACGCGGTTCAGGTTCTTGGCGATCCCCTTGTAGACTGTCTTTCGGTAACCGCATTGCACCTTCAGGAATCGAAATGGAAACTCCACTTTAGCCCGAACGGATGATTTCTGCCGCTCAATCACTTTCTCCCATGCTTGTCCATCGTTGGCGTATTTCCTGTATGCCTGACCAGGGCGTCGGTTTACCCTGAACTCTATCCCCGCCAGCTCCGGATCATTTGCGATCTCTTCACGCTTTTCCAGCCCCAGATAGCCGGAATCGCCATACACAACCTCGTCATCCTTGCGCAGCAACTTGTGACCGACCGCCACGTCATGCACGTTTGCGCCCGTCGCTTCCACTGCCGTCACGTACCCTGACCCTGCGTCAACACCAATGTGGATCTTCATCCCGAACTTCCATTCCTTGCCCTTCATAGTTTGTTTCATCTCGGGGTCCCGTTGCTTGTCCGCGTTCTTGGTGGATGATGGCGCATTGATGATGGTTGCGTCCACAATGCTCCCGCCATGCATCAGCTGTCCGGCGCTCTCAAGCCCCTTCCTGATCCCCTCAAACATGGCCGCCCCCAGTCCCTTGTCTTCCAGCAAACGCCTGAAGTGCAGCAGTGTAGTCGCGTCCGGTGTGTTTTCCTCAATGAAGTTGATCCCCATGAACTTCCTCATGGCATAACTGTCGTAGATGGCATCTTCCACGCCTTCGTCTGACAGATTGAACCACCCCTGCAGCAGGTACATCCGAAGCATTTTCTCAATTCCCTTGGGAGGACGCCCGCGTTCTCCCTTGAAGTAAAACGGCTGGATCAGCGCGACCCACTCATCCCAGGGGATGATTTCATTCATGGTGTCCAGGAATTCTTCTCGCTTGGTGATCCTGTCTCTGCCGCCGTATTCCACATCACTGAAGGTTTGCTGCTTCACGATCTTTGCTCCATTGGTAGCATTGAACTCTTTGCTCATTTTATCATGAATCGCTCAGTTACGGGATTAAATCAGTGGTTCCCTAGAACTTCCGGAGAGCATCCGATATGCAACAGATGCTGTCACAATACCCGGCGATACCATTGTCCAGGCTGTTTTTGCGTACGTAGGGAATATCCCGGAATTTGACACGCTGAACAAGAAAGAAGCCTCCGCTGAGCCTTCAGCTGAGGATACGGAGTCGTTTGACGTCGGTGTCTATGAGCGCGACTCCGGGGACAAAAACGGCGAGTACGGCGAGATATTCTGCTATCCCAATGAATTCAGCAATAACATGACAGTGCAGGGCGGATCGACCATCCTGCTTGCAGCCGTACCGAACAGCGACAACCAATTCAGCCATTGGTCCGTATACAAAGAGGCAAAGAGCGGAAAAATGAAATTGTTCACGAGGTCGGATGCCGCTCTGATTGTTTTGAATATCGACGCGCCGCACTCGATCGACGCGATCTTTGAGCCGGCTAAAAAGCGTTGAGCCTCGTTGAAAACAAAGGGGGGCTACTCTGCTAATTTCTGAAAACCATAACCTCCGAACCCGCGTTATGCGCAGGCGGATCCCCTACTCCACCGTGAACCGCGTCCAGTCCACGCGTTTGTATTCCATGACATCCTCCGACTTCTTCATGCCCAGCCGCTCATAGAAGGGGACCGCTCCGGGATTAGCGCAGAGGTAGACGGCGACGTCCTTCTCCCCGCCGGCCAGCTCGTGCGCCGTTTTCATCAGCGCGCGCCCGATGCCCTGCCGCTGGCAGTCACAGGCCACGCCCAGGTCCGTGATGAAGAGCCAGTAGGCAAAGTCCGTGAGGCCAAACAACGTCCCGACGATTTGCCCTGTTTCATCCCGCGCCACCAGGCTGATGGGCACATTGGCCACTAGCCGAGCGATGCGCTGGGCAAAGCGTTCCTGCGGATACTGCGACCCCAGGTCCGTCCGTTTCAGGAACGCGATGTATTCCTCCGGAGAGAGCCTTTCCTGAGCGATCGTCATCACCCATAACTCCCTTCATTCACGATGTAGATCAAAACGATTTGGACGAACTTTACATAGGGGAGTTTCAGAGGGCACAGCCCTCTGACTGCAATCGTTTCATTCGGCAATGCCTGTCGGGCGGGGAGAATTGCGAAGCAATTCACTCCTTATAAAAACTCGCCCTTCCTAAACGGCAAAGTGTCCGAAGACACTTTGTCGATACTCCACAGCCCTTTGACTAAAATCGTTTCATTCGGCAATGCCTGTCGGGCGGGGAGAAATGCGAAGCATTTCATTCCTTTTGAGTAACCCCATCCTGCTAAAACGACGAAGTGTCCGCGGACACTTCGTCGACTTGTTCAGTCAATGCTGACGTCCCCGCCCATCAGAAGGGTCAGTTCCCGGATCCGTTCGATCGGGAAGGGCGGCAGGGCCAGCGGTTTCATCGCGACGGACATCAGCTTGGCCGGGTTGTCGTCCGCCGCCACGCGGTTGGAGCTCAGCGCCCCGCACCTGCGGCAGCGGTGGATGATGGCCCACTCCCCGTTGTGCCGGACCCAGACGGCAATGGAATCCATGTATCCGCCGCAGTCCGACGCCCGATCCCCGGGCTCAATGTCGACGTGAAGGCTGGTCAGGCAGTTGGGGCAGTGGTTTCGGTGATCGCTTCCCGCGCCCTCGGGCACCACCAGCCGTCCGCAGACCTTGCAGGTGAAAGCGTCCTGGCAGGCGTGGGTCTTGAAGTATCCTTTCTCGTAGAGTTTCCTCTTGTTCTCCCTGTTCACCGGGCGACCTCCTGATAGAAAGATATGGGTTTTCTATCTTTGGGAGGCGTGTTTTATCAATCGAACACTGTCCTCCCGGTCAGAGGACAAGGACCTTCCTGAACTTGTTGTACAACATGCAGCAAATCTCCTTCCTGTATTCAAGCGGATTATAGCATCGAAAAGGAGAAAAGGGGGATATTCCCGGCAATTTTTCAGCGGGCCGCCTTTTTGGACATTTTTCGCCCCATATGTCCATCCCGCGGGGAGATGTGCTATACTGCAGCCAGAACAAGGATGCCGTTTTCTGATGACCGGACCTGACTGACCCGTCCCCCCCCCCGGCAGACAAGGCCGGGAACAGGCCATACGGAAAGACCTGGGAACGCAGGGCATGCCTGCGCCTGAGGGAATGCCGGAAAACCGTAAAACAGAATAGCACGCCAAACCAAAAGGAGGGTTGACCCATGAAAAGAGCACTGGCTCTTCTGGCAGCGCTTCTGCTGCTGTGCGGCGCCGCCGCCGCGTCCGCCAACGTGTACGGCCACTTTGTCAGCGAGGCGGACGGCACCTATATCATCATCCTGAGTGAACCGATCAATGAAACCGTCGCCGGTGTTTTCATCGGCAACAGCGCGTTCAGAAACCACCTGGAGCGTGACGAAAGGGAGGATGGCTCCATCCGTGTGTTCAGCACCATCGATCAAAGCGATCTGTACATCGAGCTGCTGCTGCGGTATGAGAACGACGACCGGCAGAACGCGTTGGCGACCGGTTTTATCAAGCGCTTCAACAGCGACGGCTCCCTGATCCAGGAGCAGAGCGTGCCGGACATGGAGGACGTCCGCTTCGTGCGCCAGAAGGAGCTGAAAATCAACGAGCTTGGGGGCACCACGTGGTTCCGGAGCGGCTATGTGATATCCGGGCGGGAGCGGACCTACCCCTTTGACGGCTCCATGATCGAGTTCTCCGTCGCCGGGGACAGCAGCGGCCGCATCCCCGACAACGCGGAAAGGACCTATCCCTTTACCTACCAGATCGGGGAGGACACGCTGACCCTGTATATTGAGGCGGGCGGAAAGGTCACGGAAGCCACGGCGAAGATGGACAGCAACGTGCTGATCGTGACCATCGAGAACTCCACCCTGTACTTCCTGCCGTCCACCCTGTAAGCCCGGCGAAAGCAGGCATCCCGAAGCGCTTGGATATCTCCCGGCGCTGCGGGACGCTTTGGCGTCCCCGGCGATTTGATCATCCGCAGTACAGCCCCCTTGCCTGGCGGAACTGCAGGATCTCCTCCCTCATGATCCTGCCATCGCGGATGACGACGGCGGGCTTTACGTGCGCGGGCAGTTTGCCCTCCGCGAGCGGGTCGATCAGCTTCGCGATCCCCGCGCTGAGCAGCTTTGTCACCGTTTTGGGGTACATCGCCGGCGTGTTGTCCACCGCGTAGTGGATGACCCCGTCCACCTCATACACCGGATCGTCGATGGTGGTGGGGCGGGAGGTCTCGATCTCCAGGGACTGGTTGCAGGTCACGTCGATGATCAGCGTGCCGGGCTTCATCTTCTTCAGGTCCCTGCGGTAGATGACGCGGTCCGTGCGCGAGGTGTCCCACATCACGCAGTTGACCAGCACGTCATACTCGAACATCTTTTTGCGGAACAGGTGCTCGAATTTTCTCCCGTATACGTCCACCTTCGCGCCCAGCCCGTGCAGGATGCGCAGCGCGCCCTTGGCGGTCTGGCCGTTGCCCAGGATGGCGACGCTGGCATCATAGGGCATCCTGCCGCAGTAGCGGAAGCCGTGCAGGATGGCGGCCTCCCCGGCCACCTCCCGGTTGCGGTAGAAGATGTAGCGCCCGTCCTCATAGATCTCCTCCCAGGCGATGACCGTATGCCCGCCCCGGATGCAGGCCTCGGTAAAATCGGTCATCTGCACCGCGTGCGCCCAGCCGAACAGGGTCTTTCCCCTGCCGATCTCACCCAGGAAGTCCGCGTCGCCCAGTTTCACGTCGGTGATGATGTCGCATTTCAGCGCCTCCTCCCGCGGGACGACGCTGACCCCGTATTCCCTGTAATCCCTGTCCGTGTACCCCACCGTCTCGCCGTAGCCCGCCTCGATATACAGCTTCCTGTGATGGCGGACGTGCGCCAGGTCCTCCGGCAGCAGCGCCCTGCGCTGCTCATTGTTCTTATGGCTGATGACAAATCCGATGCTCCTGAGCATTTTCTATCTCTTCCCTTCCATGTCGTTATCAAGGAACCTGTCCCCGAACAGCGCGCGCACCTTCTCCTCAAACGCCTGCTTCACGCCCCTTTGCTGAGGCTGCTGAAGCAGGTCGAAATCCGGCATGTGGTTCCCCTCCACCAGCTCAATATCCCCTTCACGCGTCAGGGCGACGTCCCATCCGGCGATCCGGATGTTCGGCCGCACCTTAACCGCGTCCTTCACAGTATCCAGCACCCTGTCCCAGCGCGGGATACGAAACCCCGAAAATGCCCTGCCGGAGTCAGGATGATCGGGCCAGCGGTGCCCTTCCTTGTCCATGCCGTGGGTGATGATCTCTCCCGTCACGGGGTCAAGCGCCGCGAACAGCCCACCGGCAGATACGTTGTCGACCGGCGAACCCGCCCGGCCGAAGCGGACGACCGCGCCGAACACCTCAAAATGCTCCCCGCCAAACAGGGTGACGACCCGGACGGTGTTGAGCGAGGAGGCGTTGAACGCCGCCATCTGCCCGTCGCTTTGAATGATTTCCTCAACGATGCAGTCTTCCCTGAGCAGTTCGCGGAACAAAGCGTCCGGGTCGGCTGTCTCCCCCTCCCCCAGGATGCGGATGCCCCTGCCCTCGGTGGATGCCCTGGGTTTGACGATCAGCCGGGCGTTCTTCCCGCACAATGCCCGGAAGTCCTCCTGCCGGCCTTCCGTGACCCTGACCCAGCCGCGGCGGACAAATCCGGAAAAAGCTTCCAGAAAGAGGTCCTTGTTCCAAAAAACGTCGCGGATCTCGCGGCTCAGCCGCCAGGTGATCCGCTGCGCCTCATACAGGGTGATGAAACGCTCCTGTTCGGCTTTCGGAAGCGTATGGAACCGGTACTGATCAAAATACTCCCCGGCCGTGATGCCCCGGGAACGGGCCAGGGCGGCGAAATCAAGGGCCGTTCGCAATCTGCCCGCAAACGCCGGTTCCCGCACGCGGGAGGCGCCGCGCCAGCCCTCCGGCAGGGCCCCCGGGTTGAATCCGGGCGCGGGCGGCGGACCGGGTTTCTGGGGTCTTTTTCTCGTCATGACCGTCATCATCTCCATCCATTCGGCAAGGCCATCGGCAGGAAACGGGAATAATCCTTCTGCCTTCAGGTAAAAACAAGCCGTTATTCGTTTGGTGCTGGTTCGTCTTTATGAACCGGCTGCTGCCCTGGGGCGATGGCTCCGGGCTGTCGGTCAGGAATGGCATCGGGTCTTCGGACACCCATGCCGGAAAGGACCTATGGGAGAATGATAGCATATCTGGCACACCATTTCAACCCTCCCGGCTGAACGGGTGCTTCCGTGCTGTCTTTTTGGTTCAGTTCGGAGAAAAACAGTCCCCGATCTCCTTTGTTTGATTGACAGGGCTCCCGCATGTGATAGAATGATATCAAACAGGACCAATCCCGGCATACGGTGATTGGCCAATATAAAGGAGGGACTGGTAGACCATGAAGAAACTGTTCGCGCTCCTGCTTGCCCTGATGATGATGACGGGCGCCGCCGCACTGGCGGAAGAAAAGATCAAGGTGGCCGGCGTCGTCTTCCAGGATGACCAATTCATGAACATGCTGTCCAAGGGATATCGCGACGCGGCGGAAGCCCTGGGCGTGGAATGCCTGACAGCCAACACCAACAATGACCAGGCGACGGAGGTCGAGCTGATCAACACCTACCTCACCCAGGGCGTCCAGGGCATCGCCATCGCCCCGCTGTCCAAGGATGCCTCCGTGGCGGCCCTGCGCGCGGCTGACGCAGCCGGAATGAAGGTCACGCTGACCAACATCGACCTGAACAACGCTGACTTCATCGTCGGCGGTTTCTCCTCCAACGACAAGCTCAACTGCAGCACCGTCGGCGCAACCGCGGCTGAGATCATCAAGGCCAAGTACCCGGACAAGACGGTCAAGATCGCCATCGTGCAGTTCAAGGGCCTGCTGCCGGATCAGTCCACCGCGCGCGTGGAAGGCTACTTTGAGGCGCTGGACGAGGGCGGCGTGAAGTATGAGATCGTTGCTGACCAGGATGCCTGGCTGCAGGACACCGCGCTGGCAGCAGCCGACGCGATCATCACCGCCAACCCTGAACTGGACGTCATCATCGCGGTCAACGACGGCGGCACCATCGGCTCCGCCCAGGCCGTAGTCAACGCCGGCAAACAGGACAAGATCCTGGTCTTCGGCCATGACGGCTCCGAGCAGATCGCTTCCATGATCCTTGACCCGAGCAACCCCCTGCAGGCCGTTGTGGCGCAGGATCCCTACGGCCAGGGCTTCCAGGCCATGACCTTGCTGGTCAACGCCATCAGGGGCGAGGACTACAGCCAGACCAAGGGCAAAGTCACCTACCTGGCCGGCATCGTGATGAGCAAGACCGACCTGGAAGGCGTCCAGGCCTGGGTAGACGCCAACAAGTAAGGGACGCTTCTTTTTCATGACCGTGACGGAGAGAGGGGACAATCTCTCTCCGTCACCTTTGTATCCTTCAGGGGGTGAGCATTTGTCGGTTTTGAAAGCTGAGGACCTGGTGAAGGATTATCCCGGCACCCGGGCGCTCAACGGCGTCAGCGTGTCATTTGACAGCGGGAAGATCCACGCGCTGCTGGGCAAAAACGGCTCCGGAAAGTCCACGCTGGTGAAATGCTTCGCAGGCGCGATCCAGCCGACATCCGGGCGGATGTATCTGGACGGGGAGCAGATCTCCTTCGCCTCCCCGGCGGAGGCCAACGCCCGGGGCATCGCCATCGTATACCAGGAGATGAGCCTGGTGCCGAGCCTGACGGTGACGGAGAACATATTCCTAGGACGCATGCCCAAGACGCGCGGCGGCATCGTCGACTGGCGCAGCGCGCACCGGCAGGCTGCCGAACTGCTGAAACTGCTCAACGTGGACATCGACACAAGGAGCGTTGTGTCCAAGCTGAGCATGTGGCAGTGCCAGGTGCTGGAGATCATCAAGGCGATGAGCCGCAATCCGCGCGTGCTGATCCTGGACGAACCGACCTCAGCGCTGGCCGCCCACGAGGTGGACAAAGTATTCGAGGTGCTCAGGGAGCTTAGGAAGCAGGACGTCATCATCATCTACATCTCCCACAAACTGCATGAGATCCCCGAGATCGCGGACACGGTCACCGTGCTGCGCGACAGCCTGCTCATCGGCAAGGAAGAAATGAGCCGGCTGAACAACGCGGACATCCTGCGGATGATGTTCGGCGAGATGAAGCATCGGTCCAAACCGGAGGACGTGAAGCCGGGGGAGGACGCCGTGCTGTCCGTGCGCAGCCTGACGCGCAAGGGCAAGTTTGAAGACATCAGCTTTGACCTGAAGCACGCCGAGGTGCTGGGCATCGCGGGGATGCTGGGTTCCGGGCGCACCGAACTGCTCAAGTCCATTTTCGGCGCTGACCCCTACGACACGGGCCGGATCACCGTGCGCGGACAGGATGCCGGGAAGCGCAGCAGCCCCATTCGAATGAAGAAGCTGGGCCTGGGACTCACGCCGGAAGACCGCAAGAAGGAAGGCCTGATCCTGATCCATTCCATCCGGGACAACCTGTGCTACGCAAGCATCGACAAGGCACGCAAGGGCTGGCTGGAGAACAGGAAGCAGCGCGTGGAGCTGGCCGACCGGCAGGTAAAAAACCTGGAGATCAAGGTATCCAGCGTCAGGAATTCCGTCAATTCGCTCTCCGGGGGCAATCAGCAGAAGGTGGTCGTGGGCAACTGGCTCAACACCCAGCCGGCCATCATGCTCTTTGACGAGCCCTCCCGCGGGATCGATGTGGCGGCCAAACAGCAGATCTTCGAGATCATGTGGGAACAGGCCCGAAAAGGCGTGTCCACCATCTTCGTATCCAGCGAACTGGAAGAGCTTCTGGAGACCTGCCACCGCATCCTGGTGATGCGCCAGGGGCGCCTGATCGGCGAGGTGTATCCCGAGAAAACCGACGTCAAGGAACTCTACGCCATGTGCATGGGAGGGGAAGTATGAAGGCAATCCAGGGACTCGACGCCAGGAAGGTGATGAACTTCCTGTTTGACCACGTGGTGGAGGTCATCCTGATCATCCTGATCATCGTCATGGGCAACGTGTCCTCCACCTTCAACACCACGGCAAACTGGCTGAACATCTTCCGCAACATGTCCATGAAGGGGCTGATCGCCTTCGGCATGACGATGGTGATCATTTCCGGGCACATCGACCTGTCCATCGGCTCCACCGTCGCCATCTCCGGGGTCATCGTGGCGCGCTGCTGCCGGGACCTGCCGGCCGCCATGGACATCTCGGTGACCCTGGCCTGCATCATCGGCATCGTCCTGTCCTTCATGCTGGCCATCATCATGGGCGTCATCCACGGTTTCGCTCAGCACAAGTTCGGCATGCCGGCCTTCATCGTCACCCTGGCCTCGCAGAACCTGCTGTACGGGCTGGCCGGCATCCTGTCCGGCGGCTTTCCCATCGCCAACACCTTCCCCCAATGGTTCACCGTACTGGGCACCGGCAAGATCGGCGGCACCGGTGGCTTCCCCGTCCCGGCGCTTATCCTGTTCGGCTTTTTCCTCATCATGTTCTTCATCATACGCTACACCACCACGGGCCGGTCGATGTATGCCATCGGCGGCAATCAGGAATCGGCCCGCCTCAGCGGGATCAGCGTGCTGAAGACCAAGATCTTCGCCTTCTCCAGCGTGCAGGTGATGTGCGTCATCGCCGGCTTCATCAACTCAGCGCAGGTGCTGTCCGGCTCCTACAGTTTTGGACGAGGCTGGGAAGTGGACGTCATCTCCGCCGTCGTCATCGGCGGCACCAGCATGGCCGGCGGCATCGGCAAGATGTGGGGCACCATGATGGGCATCATCTTCCTAGGCGTGATCATCAACGGGATGACCATCCTCAACGTCAGCAACTATGCCCAATTCGTGGTGCGCGCCATTTTCATGTCCGTCGCCGTGCTCATCGCGACGTACCAGGCAAAAAAGAAGGCGTAAGCGATGAAAGCAGTCATGTACGGAGCGGGCAACATCGGGCGGGGGTTTGTCGGCGCGCTGATGAGCCAGGCAGGGTATCAGGTCACCTTCGTGGACGTGGACAGGGAGCTGGTCGGCAGGCTGAACGCCGCGGGGGCGTATACCCTTCGCGTCATTGAGAGCGAGGGGCACCGGGACACCCTTGTCACAGGCATCAGCGCGGTAAACGGTCAGGACGGCGAAGCGGTCGCCCGGGCCGTCGCCGAATGCGATTTGATGGCGACCGCCGTGGGCGCGCGGATCCTCCCCTTCATCGCGCCGAACATCGCCCTGGGGCTGAAGATGCGCTTTGCGCAGGGAAGGCCGGAGATGAACATCATCATCTGCGAAAACCTGATGGACGCCGACCGCGTGCTGGAAAAATTGATCAAGAAGGAACTGACGGGGGAGGAGGGGGAGCAGTTCGACCAATCCGTCGGCCTGGTGGAGGCCTCCATCGGAAGGATGGTGCCCATCCAGACAGAGGAGATGCGAAAGGGGGACCCGCTGCGCGTCTGCGTGGAGGGCTACGGCTTCCTCCCGGTGGACAGGGACGCCTTCAAGGGATCGATCCCCGAAATGTCAGGTCTGGTCCCCTATTCGCCCTTTGAGTATTACCTCAGGCGCAAGCTCTGGCTGCACAACATGGGGCACGCCTGCTGCGCCTACCTGGGCATGTACGCGGGAAAAACCTACATCTATGAAGCGGTCGCCGAAACGGACATCCTGCTTCTGACACGGGCGGCCATGCTGGAGAGCGTTGCCGCGCTGGCAGAAACATACCAAGTGCCGGTCAGGGACCTGATCAGCCACATGGACGACCTGCTGTACCGCTTCACCAACCGCGCCCTGGGCGATACCTGCGCGCGCGTGGGCGGGGACATCCGCCGCAAGATGGCGCCGGAGGACCGGCTCATCGGCGCGGCGCGCCTGTGTGTCAAGGCGGGCATCCCGCCGGTTCATATCGCGCTGGGCGCGGCGGCAGCGGTCCGGCAGTTCCTGATCGAGGAAGGAACGGCGCAGGACAGCGCGGCGGCGATGGACGCGCTGAAGGCATTGTGCGGCCTTGGGCCAGACGACGCGCTGACCGGCCTGATCCTGAAGTTTTACGATCTTATCCGGAAAGGGGCGCCGCTTTCGGAGATCCGTCTCTTTGCAAGGGAGGAGAAGCACCGGCTCGTCGGACCGGTGGTCTAATAGGGGTTACCATCACAATATTTCTTTAAAAAAGAGTGTCAGACTATGGGACTGCCTGGCACTTTTCCATTTGATCGGCTGTTTGATATGCCGTTTTACTGACCGCCCATCTCCCGGTAGAAGGCAAGCGCGTCCGGGGCTTTTCTGATGGCCGATGCGCAGTCCGTCCCGCCCAGGGAACAGGCCGCGGCGGCGGTGCCCAGGCGCAGGGCGTCCGCAAGGGGCAGGTCCTCATGCGCGCCGTAGAGCACCCCGGCGCAGAAGGCGTCCCCCGCGCCGGTCTTTCCCCGGATATAGCCGGCGGGCAGGCTCAGGCTGGGCAAGTGAACATAGCGATCATTCTCATCAAGGCCGAACGCGCCTTCAGGGCAGTGGATAACGGCCCAGGCCGACACGCCGAAGCCCTTGATCCTCTCCAGCGCCGCGGGAAAACCCTCCCTGAGCAGCTGACCCGACGCATCCCTCAGGGGAACGCCGGTGACCTGCTGCGCCTCATATTCGTTGATGATGCAGTAATCGGCATACTTCATCGCGGGCGGGACCAGGCGGCAGAAGCGGCTGCCGGATTCGGACACCACGTCGACGGAGGTGCGCATGCCCCGGCCGCGGGCTTTTGCCAGCAGGCGCGCCATCCGGGTGCCGTATTCAGGATCCTCCCCGTCCAGGCTGTCCAGCAGCAGGATGTAGCCGGCGTGGAAGATCTTCGCAGGGATACGGTCCAGGTCCACGTCCTCCACGTCAAACTGCGCCCCGACCCCGCGGGCGGTGAAGAAGGTGCGCTCCCCGCTGCTTTCATCATTCAGGACCAGGGTGTAGGAGGTCTCCCCAGGGCTCACGAGCACCCCGCCGGTGTCGATGTTTTTGTGCTCAGCCAAAACGGACAGGACCAGCCGCCCCTCCGCGTCCCCGCCGATCCGGCCGGCGACAAAGATCGGCAGCCGCCCGTCCAGTTTTGCCAGGGACAGCGAAACATTGCAAGCCAGCCCGCCGGTTGTCATTTCACGCTGACCGATGACGCTGGTCAATTCTCCCCGCGCGGGATAACAGTCGATCCGGTGTGTGATATCAACGATCAGATTTCCGGCTGCGCAGATGCCCTTTCTGTCCATGTCTCCCCCTGTAATCAAACGTAATGATGGATCAGCGGAAATCCTCGGCCGCGCGGTGCATGGCGAAGAGGGACTTCGGCGGCAGGTACTCCGGCACGCTGTTGCCGGTGCCCACAGCCCATCCCCCGCGGCCCCTTGCCCGTTCAAGCATGGCCAGGGCGCGGTCATAGACAGCCTTCTCATCATGTGTGCAGAGGAAGTCCATGTCCAGGCCGCCCAGCAGCGCGATGCGGCCCTGCCAGCGTTCATACGCCTGCTCGATGGGCAGGATCTTGTCCTCGAAGGAGTGCTTCGCGTCATAGCCCATCGCGATGACCTCATCCATGATCGCGTCAAGGTTGCCGCAGGAGTGCAGGAAAACGGGACGTCCGGCGGCGTGGACGGTGTCCACGATCTTCTGATGCCAGGGGAATACGTAACGCCGCATCATGTCAGGGGAGAGGAAGGTCTGGGAGTTGAAGCCCCAGTCGTCATTGGAGGAGATCAGCCCGACACTGTCGTGCTCAAGCGCCAGGCGGTAGTACCGGATGAGCCGCTCGCCCACCGCGTCAAAGATCCTGCCGACCAAGTTCGGATCATCATAGAGCATCATGCAGAGGTTCTCATACCCGGTGAGCTGGATGACGTTCTCCAGCACGCCGCCGGGCGCCATGACCATCAGCTTCATGCCGTCCGGCAGGTCCCGGCTGATGTCGTGCAGGAAGGAGCTGTCATGGTCCTCCGGCTCCGGCCAGTGATAGTTTTCAAAGCTCTCTTCATCGACGATGCCCGCCCCGTCATTGAGCGAACGGGTATGCTTCATCGCCGTTTCCGGGGCAAACTGGATGTCTGAGGCGTGCACGGTGGCGTAGTCGTACCCCATTTTCCGGAAGGCCTTCACAGTGAAGCGCGCGACGCTCAGCGGATCATCCGCCGGCAGCTTCTCCCCGTTGACCTGCTCGTACAGCGGCATGTTCATGAACAGCTCAAACTTCACCGGACGATCCGGCTCCTCGCGGCGCAGCACTTTCATCAGTTGATCAAAATCCGGTTCAAAACGCTTCATCATGATCCTCTTTCAAACAATTTTTCAAACCATTGGATTATTCACTCTGCTGTATTATAGGGCGGCAGCGGCAATGCTGTCAAACAAGGCGGGACAAGGCTGATCCGCCGGCATGCCGGTCAGGCGGAATCGCCCCGTCTTGTTAAAATCGACAGAATGGGATAAACTGTGCGGGAATTCTGTCGGGAGGTGGAGATGGAGGGCCGGGTAGTATGGGTCAGCGGGGCTTCCAGCGGACTTGGGCGCGCCGCGGCGGTCGCGCTGAAACAGTCCGGCTGGCGGGTCATCTCAGGCGCGCGTTCCTTCAAAGGCAACGAGGGAGAGACCGACAGCGGGATCCGGCTTCCGCTGGACGTGCGCTCCGGGGACAGCGTACGCGCATTCTGCGAACAGGCCTACAGCCTTCAGGGCGCGCCTGACGCCATTGTGAATGCCGCGGCCATCCTGACCCTGGGCCCGGCGGAAGAAACGTCGCCGGACGAGTTCCAGGAAGTGATGGACACCATCCTGCTGGGAGCTGTCCGTCTCACTCAGGCAGCATTGCCCATGATGCGTGCGAAGGGCGGCGGGAAGATTGTCATGCTGTCCTCTGTCAACGGTTTGTATGCGACTCCTTACCAGGGTGCCTACACAGCCGCCAAGCATGCACTGGAAGGTTTTTCCGAGTGCCTGATGCTGGAGACCCGCAATCAGGGCATCCAAGTGATGTTGGTCGAGCCTGGAGACCATTCCGGCGGGGCACAGAAGTACCGCAGGAAAGTGGAGAATGTATCTCGACTGTATCTGGAAAGCTTTGGGCGCGTCACAACGGCAGCTGCCAGGTATGAGAATCTGGGAGAATCTCCGGAGCGCTTCGGACAAAGGCTGGTGTGTGTGATGGGTAAAAAGAAGCTGCCGCCAAGACTGCAGGTTACGACCCTCACAGAGCGACTCAGCATCATGTTGCATGATGTGCTTCCCCTGCGGCTTTTCCATCGGATATTGAACGCATACTACAAGACATGATTTTGCCGGCGCGGCAGGGAGGACAGTGAATGGAATTGTTGACCGACATCAGCGCGCGCTGCGAGGCGCTGCGCGAGGACATGACGCTGAGGAAGGTCTTTGAGCTCAGCTGCGAGAACGCGGACCGCATCGCCGCGCACTGGCTGGAGGGAAACGAGGAGCGTTCGGCCACCTTCGGGGATTTCCGGCGCATGGCCGGGGACTATGCCGCGTCCCTGCGAAAGAACCTGGGCAAAGGGAACCGTGGGCGGTTCGTCGGCCTTCAGGTGGACACCTGCAAGGAATGGTTCGCCATGTTCTGGGGCCTGCTGCAGGCCGGATACAATCCCCTGCTGCTCAGCGCGACGCTGAACGAGGAGATGACGGAGTTCATGCTCCGGGAGGCAGGCGCCTGCGGCGTTATCTTCAGGGGCCTGCGCAGCCTGCCGAAGGACGTGGTCCAGATCGATGCCGAAACGCTGTTCCTTTCACCCGCCGCCCCTGACTTTGTCCCCGACTGGGCCGACAAGGTAGCGCTGTGCACCTCCGGCAGCACGGCGACCAGCCGCATCTTCGTGTATGACCAGGCCGCCATCTGCGAACAGGTGCTCAACTCAGACCTCCTGCACAAGGCCAATCCCCGTATCGTCAACGACCGCATGCAGCGAAACCTGGCCTTCCTGCCCTTCCACCACGTCTTCGGCTTCATGGTCTGCGTGATGTGGTGCAATTTCATCGGTTATGAGACCGTGTTCATCAAGGACCGCGCGCCGGAGACCGTCCTGGGGACCATCCGCCGCTTCAGGGTGAATTTCCTCTGCGCGGTGCCCCTGCTTGCCAACAGCCTCTCCACCGGCCTGAACCGGAAGGTCGCCCAGCAGAAAGCCGTGAAAAGGGCGGCATTCAGGCTCATGAAGGGCCTCAGCCTGGCGCTTCAGGACGTCGCCCCTGCCTTTGGGATGGATTTTGCCCGTAAAGTGCTGTTCAAGTCGGTCAATGCCCAGCTGCTGGGCCCGGACATGAACTGCGTGATCCTGGGCGGCAGCCACACTCCGCGGGAGCACATGCGCAACATCGCGGCGCTGGGCTACTTCACCACCTGCGGATTTGGCATGACGGAGACCGCCATCACTTCCGCGGAGATCGGGATGCGCCTGCATACCCGCACCACCGGCTCGGTCGGCCGTCCCTTCTCCTCGGTGGAATACAAGGTGGAGTCCGACGGAAAGCACTCCAACACCGGCGAGATGCTCATCCGCGGGCGCAGCGTGCACACCGGCCAGCTCAAGGGCGGCAAGCTGCTGCCGCCGGATCTGGACGGGCAGGGCTGGTACCGCACCGGGGACATCGTGCGGCTTGAAAAGGGCATGCGGATGTACGTCGAGGGCCGCAGCAAGGATGTCATCATCAACGAGTCCGGCGAGAACGTGTACCCGGATGAGATCGAGGATTATTTCGGCAACATGGACGGTGTGGAGCAGTACTGTGTGCTGGGGCTTCGCAACACCGGCGCGAGCCGGGTGAACAGGCTCAAACGCCGCCGCCACGTCCGACCGGATTATGAGGACATCACCCTCGTGCTCAACGTGGGCGAGCGCTACCGCGACGACGCCTTCCTGACCGGCCTGATGCGCCAGGTGGCGGCGAACAACCGGAAACTGCCGGTCCTCAAGCAGATCACCCGCGTGCTGGCCACCCGGGATCCCTTTGAGATGGCCAACGGCATCAAGGTCAAGCGCATGGCGCTGAAAAAATCACTGGAGGAGATGAAGATCGCCTACCGTGACCTGGACCTGAAGTCCGGGGCGCTCCCCCCGGGGGACACGCAGCCCATCGTGGTGGAGGAAGCTGTCCCTGAAAAGGCCAGCCATGAGGAGATCCGCCGGCAGGTGCGCCGGGTGTATGCCGAAGCGCTGGACACCCCGGCGGACAGGATCGCCGATGACGCGCATTTCATCAACGACCTCGGGGGCGACTCGCTGCAGGTGTTGAGCGTATCGCTGAAGGTCGAGGAGATCTTCTCCGTGCTCATCCCGACGGAGGAATACAGCCAGTGCACCACGGTCAACGACCTCACCGCGATCATCCTCTCCCACCTCACCGGCGGGGAGGCAAAGCCGGCCGAGGCGAAGGGCGAGGCCGTCCCGGTCACCCGTTTTGAGGAGAGCGCGGAATTTCTGGCCTTTGCCGAGCGGGAAAGGCTTCTGCTGGGCGTGGGGATGGAGAACCCGTATTTCATCAGGCACGACAGCGCGCTGAAGGATACCAGCCTCATGGAAGGCCGTGAGGTGCTCAACTTCGGCTCCTACAACTACGTGTCCATGTCCGGCAGGCCCGAGGTGATGGAGGCGGCGAAGGCCGCGATCGACAAGTACGGCACCTCCGCCTCCGGCTCACGGCTGCTGGCAGGCGAAAAAAGCCTGTACCAGGAGCTGGAGCGCGAGATCGCCGAGTGGAAACACGCGGAGGCCGCGCTGGTGCTGGTCAGCGGGCATGCCACCAACGTGACGCTTGTGGGCAATTTCTGCGGCAAGGACGACCTGATCGTCTATGACGCGCTGGCCCACAACTCCATCGACCAGGGCGTCCGGCTCAGCCAGGCCGCCGCCAAACCTTTCCCGCACAATGACCATACAGCGCTGGAAAGCATCCTGAAGACCCAGCGGGGAAAGTTCGGGAAATGCCTGATCGTCATCGAAGGCGCCTACAGCATGGACGGCGACATCGCCAACGTGCCCGCGTTTGTGGAACTGAAGAAAAAATACGGCTGCTTCCTGATGGTGGACGAGGCCCATTCCGCCTGCGTCATCGGACAGACCGGAGGGGGCGTGGACGAATACTTCGGCCTGAATCCCGATGACGTCGACATCAAGATGGGCACGCTGTCCAAAGGGTTGGGCACCTGCGGCGGCTACCTGGCGGGCAAGCGCAGCCTCATTGAATACCTCCGCTATAACCTGCCTGGCTTCGTTTTCTCCGTGGGGATCTCCCCGCCCCTCGCCGCGGGTACGCTTGAAGCCATCCGCCTGCTGCGCCGCGATCCCTCCATCATCCAGTCGCTTGAGCGCAACATCAATACCTTCGTTCGCGAAGCCCATCAGCGCCGTCTGAACACCTGCCTGGCCGGCCACACCGCCATCATCCCGATCCTGGTAGGCTCGGATGAGAACGCTTTCCTGCTGTCAAACCTCCTGCGCCACAAGGGCGTGTTCGTGCCGCCTGCCGTGTTCCCCGCCGTGCCCAAGGGCAAGGCCAGGCTGCGCTTCTGCGTGGTGAGCGAACATAAGGAGAAGCAGATCATTTTCGCCCTGGACGCACTGGTGGAAGCTGCGGCGGAAGCGGGGATCCATCTGCCCTCATAAGACCGCGGACAAGGCAGCCGGGATGGGATTGAGATCCACCTCTGAACTCTGTCCGCAGATTTGATGAAAAAGGGTATACTTTATCCGTCGGCAAGGGAGATCCTCAGCCGGCGGATTTTTTGCACACAGCGCGCTGAAAAGCACGGAAGGGACCGACCATGTCAATGCTCCTGCGGCCTGATTACCTGCACTTCCCCTGCCCCGGCTCGGGCGTGCTGTTCGGCTGCGACCAGGACTGGTTTCGCGGCTTCTGGCAGCGCAAGGCCGGCTGCGGGCCCTGCACCGGGGCCAATCTGATCCTTTACCTCTCCCGCAGCGGAAGGATCAGCCTGCCGATGGAGATCACCGACAGAGCCAGCTTTCTCGTCCTGATGGAGCGCAGCTGGGAATACCTCACGCCCGGGATGATGGGACTCAACTCCCCCTTCCTGATGCAGAAAGGCCTTGACGCCTTCCTTGACAGCCTGGGCAGCGGGATGAGAAGCCGGGTGCTTCACGTCCCGGCGGAGGAAGCCCTGCGCCCAAGCCCGGAAAAGGCTGAGGCCTTCATCCGGCAGGGACTGTCCGCCGACAGCCCCGTGGCCTTCCTCAACCTGTCCAACGGGGACGTCAAGCATCTGGAAAGCTGGCACTGGGTAACGGTCATCGGTCTTGACGGCAAGGGAGAGAATGCCGAACTGCTCATCTATGACAACGGGCGTCAGCTGCGCGTCAGCCTCACCCGATGGCTGCGCACAACCGATCGCGGCGGGGGCTTCGTATATGTGGGCGACAGGGTCAAAGATAACTGACGATGAAACCGCATCCCGGAAATCAGCCGCCCGGACGGGCGGCTTTTGTTCCGCGCTTCACCCCTGACAGGCTTTCTTAAGGAATGGTTTTATGATAAAGTGATGCCCACAGGACCCAGTTCTCGCTTCCTGAGCGTATCCGGCCTTTTGCCGGCCGGTGCGCAGGAAGCGCGGCGCGGGGAAGTTGAAAGGCATCCGTTGATGATCAGCACCAGGATACGGACAGCAAGGCGTTTATCGGGATTCTTGATGTATTCCGTTCTGCTGCTGTTCCTGGTGCTCCATTTCTCCGGAGTCTCCCTGGCCGAAGAAGGGTCTGGCAGCCTGCGGATCAATGAGGTGATGGCCGCCAACCGTCTGACCGCGGTGGAGGGACGGTCCTGCGACTGGATCGAGCTGTTTAATGCCGGGAATGCTGATCTCCCGCTGGACGGCTGGGGCCTGAGCGATAAGGCGGCCTTGCCGTACCGCGGAAAGCTCAGCGGCACCTTGGCACCCGGCGGGTATCTGGTCCTTGCGGCGGATGAAGAGGGTTTGGGTTTCTCATTGAAAAGGGAGCAGGGGCGGATCATATTGACTTCTCCGTCAGGCGAAACGGCGGACGAGGTCAGCTATGAGAACATGCCCTGGGACGTCAGCCTGATAAGGGAAGGAACAGGTTGGCTTCAGACCTGGCTGCCGACACCCGGCGAACAAAATGAGATGATGTCCAGGGACGGGAGGGAAGCCGGCCAATTCCTTACGGCACAGCAACGCGGCGTCGTCCTCAGCGAAATCATGGCCGCCAACGGAACCTACGGCGCCGACATGCTCAGATATGACTGGATCGAGCTTCACAACCCGACAGACAGGCCCGTGGTGCTGGGCGGTCTGTACCTATCAGATGACGCGGGCGACCTGAAGAAGTGGGCTTTTCCAAAAAACGCGATCCTGCGCGCGAACGCCAGGGCTGTGGTGTACTGCACGGACGATCCCGTAGCCAAGCTTGGGAAAGGCTTGTATGTCAATGATGCGTTCATGATCGACAAAAATGGCGGCGCCGTCACCCTGTCCGACGGGAACCGCATCATCGACTGCGTGTCCCTGGGCACGCAGCATGCCAACGTAAGCTTCGGGCGCCCCGAGGGGCAGGGCGCCTTCCGTTTTCTCAACGCCATCACCTTCTTAAAGCCCAACCCTTCCTCCGGCTTCAGCGACAGGCTTTCACCCGTCGGGTTTTCACGGAGCGGAGGGATGGCGTCAGCCCCGTTTACCCTGTCGCTGACCGCCCCCGAAGGGAGCGCTGTCTTCTATACCCTGGACGGCACGGAGCCGACCGAAGCTTCCGAGGTATACAAAGAACCCCTGCTGATCGGGCAGAGCGCGGTGGTGCGGGCCTTCTCACGGCGGGACGGGTGGATCTCCTCCCCCGTCGCGACACAGACCTACCTGTTTGAGCAGCCCCCGGAATACCCGATCGTCTGCATCACGGGAGACCCTGCGTTTTTCTTTGGGAGCAAAGGTATTTTCCTCAAAGGCGCCCCGAAGTTTCTGGGTGAGCGTCCCGTCAACGTGGAGATCTATGAAGATGGGGCCGCGCAGGTGAACCAGCAGGCAGGCCTGCGCCTGACAGGCGGCACCAGCCGCATGTACCTGCCCCGTACCTTTTCCCTGTATGCCCGCGCCGGGCTGGGGGAGAGCAGCTTCCAGTACAATCCCTTCCCCGACCGGTATTACAGCGAATATTCCTGTCTGACGCTGCGCAGCGGGGGCACGGATATCAACCGGACCCGTCTGCGCGACGGTTTTCTCAGTCACCTGGCGCAGGGGTACGGGCTGATGTACCTCGCGTTCCGGCCGGCCCTTGTCTACGTGAACGGGCAGTTCTGGGGGGGCATGAACCTGCGGGAGCGCGCGAACCGGGACGCCATCGCGCAGTGGGAGGGGATCACCGATCCCGAAGTGATCGACGATATCATCATCATCAAGAATAGGGTCGAAGAGATCCAGGGAAGCAAAAAGGATCTTGAGGAATTGGCCGTATATTGCCGGAAGAATGACCTGAACGACCCGGAATGCCTCCGGCATGTCCTGGACCGCCTGGATATCAACAGCCTCTTTGCCCATACCGCCTTTGAGATGATCGCCGGAAACACAGACCTTCAGAACGTCCGCTACTACAGGGTCCCCGGGGGCAAATGGAAACTGCTGCTCTTCGACCTTGACCTGAGCATGTATAAGGCAGATGACGAAACGCTCCTCTTTTACCTTCAAAGCGGAAAGATCCCGACGAAATACTGCTACGGGGAACTGTTCACCTCCCTGATGCAGGTGCCCGCGATGCGGGACCGGTTCCTGACGCTCATCGGACGTATTCTCGCGGAGCGCTTCGCCGCCCCGGTCGTCACGGCAAAACTGGAGGAATGGCAGGCGGCTTACGCTCCCCTGACACGGCTGCATGCCCAGCGCTGGCCGGTCAAAAGCTATGAAAACTGGGAAAGCGCGATGGACGTTTTCCGCACGATGCTGGTGAAGCGGCCTGCCTTTGTTACGGAATACATCATCCGGCACTATCAGCTGAGCGAGGC
>CAZVSG010000001.1:58875-65433 GCA_964629345.1 uncultured Christensenella sp.
GGAGGGTCAGACGCCATAGACGCAGCCTGTGCCTCGATCCCAGGGAATGCGATGCGATTTTATGGATAAGGAAGGTATATGTATGGTCCGGTTTAAAAGATGGTTCTGCGGGTTTGCCGCAGCCTTGCTCCTCGCGGCGCTGCCGGGCGCGGTGTCCGGCGAACAGCTGGGTTCCCTGCGCATCAGGTGTTTCAAGATCGGCAAAGCCGATGCCTGCCTGCTGCTCACGGAGAGCCAGTCTGTCCTGATCGACGCGGGCGAGGAGGATGACGCGCAGGAGATCCTCGCCTATCTGGCCGAGCGCGGGGTCGCCGAATTGGACTGCCTGATCCTGACGCATTTTGACAAGCGCAGCATCGGCGGGGTCCCTGAGCTGCTCAGCAGCATCAAGGTCAGCCGGATCCTGGTGCCGGATTATGACAAGGCGAACGACCTTGCCGTCCTGGTGCAGGGCATGCTGGACACCTTGAATACGCAGAAGGTCACCGATCGGATGGATCTGGAATATCAGGGCGTTCAGTTCACCGTGCTGCCTGCGCAGAAGGCAGTCTATCAGGAAGACGAAGACAACGATCACTCCCTCGTGGTATCCGTGTCCCACGGAGTGAACAGCTTCTTCTTTGCGGGGGACATCATGTCGGAGCGGATCGCGGAAATGGCCCAGGCCGGGCTTCTGACGCCGCACACCTTCCTCAAGATGCCCTGCCACGGGCAGAACATCGCGGGGTTGGATCAACTCCTGGACCTGGTGCAGCCGCAGATCGCGGTGATCCCCGCCAGCAAAAAGAACCCGCCCGCAGGCGCAGTGCTGGCTGACCTGGATGCCCGCGGCATCCGCCGGTATATCACCATGGACGGGGGCATCACGATCATCAGCGACGGCTATCAGGTCACCGTCCTCCAATAGGCTTTGGCCATCAATGAATCGTGCCCCTCGGTTGGGCGAACGCCGCTCAGGGGCACGGTTTCTTATCCGGGGCTTCCTCTCAGCCTGTCTGCACCTTGCCCGGGTGCCTGAAACACCCCGGCTCATGGTCGTTGACCACGCCGACCGCCTGCAGGAAGGAATAGACGATGACCGACCCGACAAAGCGCATGCCGCGGCGCGAAAGGTCCCGGCTGATCGCGTCGGACAGCGGCGTTTGGGTTGGGACAGGCCCGGGCCCCGGCAGAACGGGCGTGTTGTCCACCCAGCCCCACAGATAATTGGAAAAACTGCCGTGTTCCATTTGGATGGACAGGAATATCTGCGCGTTTCTCACAGCGGAGCGGATCTTCAGCAGGTTGCGGACGATCCCCGGGTCCTGCATCAGTCCAGCCGTTTTATCTTCACCGTAGCGGGCGACCCTTTCCGGGTCAAACCCGTCGAAGGCCTCCCGGAAAGCCCCGCGCTTGTTCAGGATGGTCCGCCAGGAGAGCCCGGCCTGGAATCCCTCCAGGATGAGCATCTCAAACAGGTGCCTGTCCTGGAAGGAAGGTCTCCCCCATTCCCTGTCATGGTAGGCGGTGTACAGCGCGTCGCCGCCCCGGGACCAGGCGCAGCGCGGAAGGTGATCGCCGGATCCGTCGTTCATATTCATCTTGCGTCGTCCTCCCTGATGGTGACATGGACGGTGTCCCCCGGCTGCCTGCCGATCGTTCTGCGGATGTCCTTTCGGATGCCGATGATGGGACGGGGGGTGCCCATCCTTACCAGGGAGCCGCGGTAGGGATGGCCGTCAAAGGTGGCCAGCACCCTGACGCGGCCCCTGCCGAACTCCTCCCGGGCGTCAAAGGGAAACTCAACGTACGCGCCGTCCAGGTCCGGTACTTTTTGGATCACCGCGTCAAACTCATAGAGTTTTTTGTTCATAGGCCGGGGTTCAGGGCGCACCAGCGGGTGATATCCCTGATCATCTCTTCCGGCAGGGAGCCGGACAAGGGGATTTGAATGGCGCCCTTGGAGGTCTTGTGCCCCCTGAGCCTCTCAGCGAAGCGCGCGACCGCTTCCGCTCCGGGGTAAATGCCGATGTGTGCCTTGTTCAGGGCGAAGTGGATGACGTTTTTTGTGTGGTAAAAGGTCGGCATCCCCCAGGAGATCTTCTCCTTAAGCCCCGGAACCGCCTCCAGTATCAGGCCGCGCAGGGCGGACAGCCGCTCCCGGTGTTCTTCCGGGCAGGACAGGATGTACTCCTCAACTGGTGTCATTCGGGAATCTCCTTGCATTGCGTTTAATGGGACCTGTTTCTGGTGAAGCGGATCACAGGCCTGCCCGGGTCGCCGGCTTGTCCTTGCTGAAGAACAGGATCAGCATCACCGCCGCGGCCAGCGACATGAACGCGCCGAACAGAAAGGGGATCCTGGGGCCAAAACGCGTCCACAGCAATCCGCAGATCGCGCTGGCAGGCAGCAGCGCCGCTCCCACGATGGTGGAATGAAGGCCCAGCATGGTGCCCTTCAGTTCCGGCGGAGAGATCTCCGCGATCAGGGCCCGCTCCACCCCGGCGGTCATGGCGGTGTAGAATCCATAGACCACGAAAACCAATATGAAAACCGGTCGGCTGTTCCCAAAGGCAAACCCGGCATAGGCGAAAGCGAACACCAGATACCCGGCCGCAAGCAGCCGTTTTCGGCCAGCCCTGTCAGACAGCCTTCCAAAAGGGATCGCCAGCAGGGAGGCGGTCAGGTTATAGGCAAAATACAAAAGAATGACGGACGTATCATCAAACCCCACGCTCCTGGCGCGCAGCAGCAGGAAGGTGTTGGATGAGTTCCCCAGGGTGAACAGGAAGGAGACCAGGAGGTAGAGCTTCAGCCGGCTGTCCAGCCGGCCGGCATTCTTCCAGAAACGTTCCCTGGGTTTGGCCGCGCGCAGGGTCCTTTTCTCCCTGATCAGGAAAAACATCATCAGCGACAGAAGGGCCGGGATCATGGAGATCCCAAAAACACGCTGATAGTCCGTCCCGCCAGCCGCCGCGTTCCTGATGAGAAACCAGGCCAGCAGGATGCCGATCGCAGACCCGGCCATGTCCAGCGCCTTGTGCACGCCGAACGCCTTGCCCATCGCATTGGCCCCGGCGCTTTCGCTCACCATCACGTCACGGGGCGTGGTGCGGATGCCCTTGCCCAGCCGGTCAATGACCCGGGCGAAGAGGACGCCCCCCCAGGATGAGGACAGGAGCAGAGCGGCCTTGTAGACCAGCCCGGCGGCGTAGCCGATGAAGGCGATGCGTTTCTTTCTGCGGTATTTATCCGTGAGGTAGCCGCTGTACACCTTCAGCAGGCCGGCCGTGCTCTCCGCGATCCCTTCGATGACGCCCACCAGGGCGGGCGTCGCGCCGAAAGCGCCGGTCAGGTACAGCGGAATGAGCGGGTAGACCATCTCCGCACTCACATCCGCGAAAAAACTCACCAAACCCAGCAGGATGACGTTGATCACAGGATCGCTCCCTTTCCTGACAAAAGGATCAGGCTGTACCGCTCTGCCGGCCGTCTCCGGACAGAGTCAGTATACCGTCGGGAAAAGGCGTTTTCAAGCTCAGCCGGGCGGAGATGTGCTATAATGCACCGGGTCGGACGGCGGGAGCATGAAAGAGGGGAGCCCGGGCGTTTGATGGTCGAATGAAGAGGCGGAGGGAGCCCTATGTGGATCTGCAGCCGGTGCCAAACCGCGAACAGGGACGGACACAGCCAGTGCGTCGAGTGTTCCGCGCCGCGCAATGCCCGGCGCTTCGGCGCGGGGACGCCGGTGTCCATGCCCAGCGTCCAGACCGCCGCGCCTGAACGGCGGATGCAGCCGCCTGTGTCCCGGGAAACGCCGCCGCCCCCCACCCGGCGTTCAGTCCAGCCCTCGGCTGAGCCTGTCAGCCCGCCCGGCCGGATGCCGGGCGGTTTCGTGCGCCTGGCCGGCCTGCTGCTGTCCCTGCTGCTGCCCCTTTTGGTGCTGCTTCTGGCGGTCATCCGCTTTGATGCGGTCCACCCCCTTGTCACCGGCATCTTTTTCAAGCCCGACGCCGCTGTCCCCCCGTTTTTCTCCTATCTGGCCTATGGTGTTTCAACGCTCGCGGCGCTCCTCCTGTCGCTGGCACCGGGGCTGTCGCTCTGGGCCCTGGGCCGCCTGACCGGAGGGCTGAGGAAGCGCTGAGGATGTTGATTGGAAATCAGCCTGCAATCTCTTGACAAACCGATGCCCGGTAGTACACATTGATGAGCAGAAACCGATCGGGAGGGTTGGGCATGGAAAACAGGAACCGGATCATGCGGACTGCCGGCTTGGTTCTGGCGGCTGTCGTCATCGTCTTCGCCGCGGGGGCAGCGGTCTCTGCGTTCAGCGGCTGGACGAAGAATCTTGTGTATGAGAAACGGGACTATGCTGTCAATGCGGCGGGGATAGAGCAGATCAGGATCAGGGCCCGGAACATGCCGGTGAAAGTGACGGCGTCCGACAGCGGAGAGATCGTGATCCGTTACTTCACCTGCGATGAGGATCCCTACGAGGTGTCGCTGGAAGGCGGCGCGCTGACGCTGGCGTATAAAAAGGAGACGCTCACCAACTACAGCACCTCCTCCGATCCGCTGGTGGATCTGATCCTGCCCGCAGCCTATGCCGGAGATCTCATGCTGGAAAGCTCCAACGCACAGGTGAAACTGTCCGGACTGACGCAGGCGGGAGAGGTGCGCATCGACACATCCAACGCGCCCATCGAGGTCGATTCCGTCGTGGCTGTCCTCCTCAGCGCCCGCACCTCCAACGGCGCGGTCACGCTGGATCAGCTGGCCGTGTCCGGCACGGCGGACGCGCGGTCCTCCAACGGCGGCATCACAGCCCGGGAAACAGTCGCGAAGGACGGGCTGCGCCTGGAAACCTCCAACGGCCGCGTCACAGTCGACCGGGTGGCCTCCGCGGACATCGAGCTGAGAAGTTCCAACGGCGCCATCACCGGCGGTGTGGAGGGCAAGCGCGCGGATTATACCATTTCCTCCCATACCTCCAACGGCGATGACAGCCTGGGCGACGGCGGCAAGGGATCGCTCAAGCTGACGGTCCAGACCTCCAACGGGAACATCGACATCCGGTTCCTGGGAGAATAAAGACGCATTAACTAACAAGAATTCAGGAGTGCATATGGGGACTGCGTCCCCAACCCCCGCCCGGGGAGCTCCTCCCCGGACCCCGGTATTCTATACGGTGGATCATTGAGGGTCACTGTTCTTTGCTTTTTATCAATAAGCATCCTGACATCCGGTACAGCAAAAAAGGCTCCCGCGTTTCGCGGCAGCCCCTGAAGGATCAGACGGCGGAAAGGCTCAGGCCTCCTCCCCGTCTTCTTCCTCTTCCATTTCTTCCATGAACAGCTCGAACACTTCCTCTTCGATCTCGTCATCGTCACAGGAAACGTAGGTGTCCTCGCCGTTCTCATCCTTCTGGATCTTCAGGATGACGACCTCGCCTTCCTCCTCGTTCTCCTCTTCCTGAGGCGCCAGGAGGACGACGTAGCTCTCCCCTTTGTGCTCGATGGTGCTCAGGTACTCAAACTCGGTGGTGACCCCGTCTTCGTCGGTCAGTTCCACGATGCTGCTCTCCATCTCCTCCGGGGATCCCTCAAGGTCTTTCCTGTTCCTGTCATCCGTCATGAACCGTGTTCCTCCCTTGCGTAATGGACGCTTTCCGTCCCTTTGGTGTCTATTGATTATACCCTGTGCCCTTTCCCGGAAGCCGGTCGAGGTAGTCCTGCAGGATGAGCGCCGCGGCTGCCTGGTCGATCCGCTTCCTGCTCTCCGGCGCGCTCAGCCCGCTCTCCCTGAGCTTCTCCCCTGCTTCCACGCTGCTGAGGCGCTCGTCGGCCAGCTCGACCCGGATCCCCTTCTCTGTGAGCCGCTTGGCAAAGCCCATCACTTCCCGCGCCTGGGACCCCAGGGAATCGTCCATGTTGCGGGGAAGCCCCATCACGATGTATTCCGCGCCGAGTTCTTCCATCAGCCCGGACACCTTTTCCGCCGTCGGGCCCCAGCCCTGGTGGCGGATCACGCTGTGCGGGCTTGCGAGCGTCCGGGTCGCGTCGCTGACCGCGACACCGATGCGTTCATTCCCGTAATCCAGCCCGATCAGGCGTTTCACTGACCGCCGGCAGGGGAAGCGGAAAAATAGGAACGGACCAGTTCCTCCAGGATCTCATCCCGCTGAAGCCGGCAGATCAGGCTGCGCGCGTTTTCATGGCTGGTGATGTAGGTCGGGTCGCCGGTCATTACAAATCCTGTCAGCTGCGCCACGGGATCATACCCCTTGGCGACAAGGGCCTGATAGACGTGCCGAAGGATGTTTGCCGCGACGCTGTTCTCATCCCTGAGCGGAACCAGTTTTGTGGTGCCGAATCCCTCCGTCATAAGCACACCCCCTCTTTGCATTATACAGAAACAGTAAAAAACATCAAGCAATTTGGCATTCCAGAAGATTTTACCCGGCGTCACGGCCTGCCCGGCCTTGAAAAACCCTTGCTCTCATTGAAATGCAGGCACCGTTCCACTAAAATGGAGGCGATCATTCTGTCTTCAAGGAGGGCACCTCAATGCTCGTACTGG
>CAZVSG010000002.1:0-49292 GCA_964629345.1 uncultured Christensenella sp.
AACATGATGTCCAGCGTCAGCTCATAAGGGCCGGAGTTCTTGCTGCGGATGATGCTTGTGAGTTCGGTGATGTTCTTCTTCACGTTTCCACCTCAGACCTTCTCGATCGCCATTGGGAAAAGCGCGCAGGGGTCCTCTGTCTCAAGCAGATGATATATGCTGAACACATAGACTTCCCCGGCGTGGAAATCACTGGGTGAATATGGGAATGCCAGGTTGCCGGCCGTTGCCCTCCTGCCCTGATACCCATAGTGCAGCATCGTGGAGCGCGCGGCGGCGCAGATGGTGTCGGCATGGGCCTGGGTATCCGAGACCGCTTCGATGACAATGCCTATTTCGTGTCCCTCGACAACAGGATGGGGTTCCAGCGCACCCATGACGCCGTCCCGTCCGTAGACGTTGAACAGCAGCTTGTATTCAAACTCCGACGCTGAGAAATTGTCCCTGACGCGATCGCGCACGCCTGCCGTTATCTCATCGATGCGGCTGAGCATCACCGGGTCGCGCGCCCCGGCGATGGACACGGTCCTGTATCCGATGCGCCTTGCCCCCTCGAGCTTGACGGTATAGGGGTCCGAGGGGATGAAGCGGCTGCCCCGGACGCGTGCGATGCGGTCTGTGACCTGCTCAAACTTCGTGTCGTACAGGTCAAGGTGCCCTCCGGGGCCGGGGAGGATATAGGGATTGGTCTTTTCATACAGGGTATGCGCCGCGACTGACAGGATCGTGCATTTTCGGATGGGATTGAGCGGCTCCAGATCGAATGAATCACGGCGCAGATAACCAAACATGCAGTCGGAACCGGATCCGGGGGTCGCCGCGATGGAGGCGCATTCCAGGATCTTCCCCATGTGAACGGCAAGGCCTCTGTCAAAACCGGCGCGTACCGCAGGAGCGGCAAACACCGCCGGGTCATAGCACCGGCCGGCAAGGACGACCTGTGCGCCTCCGTCCAGCGCGCGGATGATCGGTTCGATCCCCATCTGCGCGACGATGCTGACGGTTTCCTCAAGCGCTTGTTCTGTCAGTTCCGGGGCCGGTTCCAGGGGCTTCACCTTTCCCCTTTGCATCGCGTCCCTGACCCTGTCCTTCGGGATCTCCGCATGGATCACAGCCATGGAGAAATGAAGGTTCCGCTCCCTGGCGATCTCCAGGATGATGTCCCGGCACCAGGCAAGGTGCCGGTCCCCTCCGCTGCCTCCGGCAGTGCCGATCACAACAGGGATGCCCCTTGAGTTCCCGGCGGCCAGCATCAGTTCAAGATCGCGCTTCACAGCGCCGCGGTCGGTAAAGGATATCCCCGCGCCGAGGTAATAGGGGCCCGGATCGGTTGAGCCCGCGTCAACGGCGATCAGATGAGGGTTTCTGGCCAGCCCTTCCTGAAATGAGGCAAGCGGAAAACCGTATCCGAGGATCGCGGTCGTCGAAAGGATCCTGTATTCATCCATTCGGTTCATTCCTCCTTAGGGTTTCAATATCCCAATGCCGTTTTTCCTCAGCGCGATGATCCTTTGCATCTCATTGAAACAGATCATGTACGCTTCGTCGACGCCCATGCCGGGCTTTGCCAGGACCTGGTCGGCATTGACCGCCATGGCGCAATGGATGCAGACCTGTGCCGAGCGGTCCGTCTCGTTGCAGGTTCCGCCCTGGTAAGCGCCGACGCCCTTTTGCTTGCAGTACAGCACAGCCTCGCAGGTGTTGTGGATGCTCCCCAGGTCAGGGGTCTTGATCTGGATCATATGCCCGGCGGCATTGTCGGCGAAATAGATGACATCCTCCAGTGTATTGCACCACTCATCGGCGACGATCTCGACATGGATGCCGCGCTGGTCGATCTCCCTGCACAATCCCCGCAGATCGCACATCTGCGCCTCCCGGCTGCCGGAATCCATCGGGCCTTCGATGCGCAGACGGAAAGGCGCCGCTTCCTTTTCAAGCTGCTCAAGGTAGTCCGCCATCCCGATGTAGTTGTCTGCGCCGAAGATCTGTCCGACGGTGCCGTAGCAATCGATATGGAAAACGGGACGGTAGCCCTCCTGCGGGGCGACGTCCCTGACACGCTGTTTGAGCCATTTGACATAGGCCAGAAGATTCTCGCCCTTCTGCCCGGTTTTGGAAATGCTGTTGAACAGACCGTGCGGCAGCACCGGCGCGCTTTTCAGGATCATCTTGTCCGCGTTGCTGTACCGGTCATCGCCGGACTGGGTAAAGATCGGGAGGATGCTCCGGGAGACTGTGGTCCCGTATTCCATGGCCACCAGGTCGCACATGTTCAGGCCTTTCGCCTTGGCGACCGCGTCAAGGATCGCCTGTGAAACGCCATAGCGGATCGCGGTGTGCAGCTTTTTGCCTTCGGCATCAGTCAGGCCGTCGATCTCCTCCGCCAGCCGCCTGAAGCTGTCCGCTTCCTGGCCGATCAGGTGAGAAGCGACGCCATGCTCAATGATGGGAATAAAGCTGTCTGCGAGAAACAAGGGATCGCGTCCTCCCGCTCCCGAGTACTGCACCGCGGCGCAGTCACCCCATCCGATCTGACCGTTCTCAAGGATGATCTGTACTGAGATGGATTCGCCCGGCTGGCGGATGCGGCTGAACCCGGGGGTCATCGGCTCGCCGGCATACACCGCGCCGTCTGACACCGCCCCCTGCTTGATGGCTTTCTGATCGTCAAAGTAGAAACCGGTCAACCCTTTTGAACACACGAGGCTAATGATTTTCATAACAGCCCTCCCAATATCGCATCAATGCGGTCTGCCGACCAGGCGCCCCTTGGAGATCGCATAAATGTCATCAATGACCATCTGGAATGAAACTCCTCTGTTTTCCGCTTCCGCCCGCTGATGGATCTTGTCGCGGTGGAACCTGAGCAGTTTTTCATTCAGCGGCAGATTTCCCGCATCAAGCAACCGAACAGCGCCGTTGTTGTCCCTGGCCGGCATGATCTTTCCGGCGTTGTAGCGGCTTGGCGCAAAGGGTACGTCGATCACGCCCGCTTCAAATGCCCTGACAGTCCCCAGGGCGGCATCCCCTTCTCCCAGCTCCAGCGTGCGGTCCAGGATGCAGGAGGTTTCCTCCCGGATCACTGACATCTCCTCTTCAAGCCGACCGCCGTCTTCAAGCGACTGGTCCGCCAGCATCGTGATCATCTGCTTTGTGGCGCGAAGCCCGGCGGCATTGGCCTCCTTGGTCGGCACGCCCAAGGCCTCATGAGGTGACTTGACGATCACTTTCGTGGCATTGGCAAGCGCGGCGACAGAACTGCCCCAGCAAATGACAGCGAAGGCCTTGGCCTCATCCTGGGGGAATCCGCCCATCCATTGGTGAAGGACCGTGCTGACCGTGACGTCTCTGTATCCAAAACGCTCAAGGTATTCCTTTGTCTGCTTTTCGAGGATCCTGATCGCCGCGACATCCTGGATGAGGTTGCCGCACTGTCCGTAGCCGACCGTGATGTTCCTGACCCCCTGCTCCGCCGCCAGCAGGGTCTCGATGATGGCCACGGCGTTGGAGACGCAGGGCGGGACCAGCGTTCCGGTCAGCGGCCCGAAAGGCTCTCGGTTGATGGAGATCCCCGCATCCTCGTACAGCCCCACCAGCCTGTCGCAGTACTGCCAGTTGTACAGGGTCTCCTTCATCGGCGCGTTCTTTGCGTAGGGGATGTTGTAGGAGATGCCGCCGCCCTCAAAGCTGGTGAACCCCCCTGCCAGGGTGATCTCACTCAGCAGGCGGGCGTCCGGTGTGCCGTGGCGGACCTGGATGGGGGTTTGAAGCGCGGACGTGACCATCCTGCACCCCGAGATCCCGTGATTGACCGCGGGGAACCCGTTGAGCATGGCTTTCCCCGTTGCCTTGGATTCATCGATCCCCCGCTGGGCATCCTCATAGCGGTTCAGGCGGGTGTAGCTGTCGATGGTGGTCGGCAGCAGGTCCGCCTCGCCTTCCTTCTCAAGGTGGCTGAGCAGCGCGATATGATCACGGATGAGCGGGACACCCGCGCGGGGCTGGACCAGGGTCTTCCTGCTCTTCTGCGCCTCATTGAGCCTGGTGACAAAGCGTCTGCCCAGCGGGATCCCTTTCTGGTAGCCGATCGCCTCATCCAGATCCGCCTCGGCACCGGTAGGCCATGTTTTTAGGACCTCCTGACGCTGTGACATAAAAAAGTCCAGGGGCCATTTTTTATTGAACAGCTCCATATGCGCCTTCCTTTCCAAATTGCTCCAGCATCAGCCTGAGCGCCGCTTCACGGTCAACCCCCGAGAGGAGCCCCATTGCGGAGAGAGTATACCGACTGTCGCACAGGGCCTTCACGCGCCTTGGCGTGAGCGCCGTCGGGTCCTGCATGGACAGCGCAATGCTGACGATTCCCGGCAGATCAGGCGCGTAGATCAGCGCGCCGCCGGTCAGAAGCATCCGTTCCGTGCGCGTCAGGTCCTTACCGGTCTGCTGATCCACAGGGCCGATGGGCGTATAGACGCGCTCAAACGTGCCTGCATGGCGGGCCAGTGCGCAGTAAAGCGCCCCGATGGCCAGCGCGCGGTCGACAGCCTGTTCTTCCTGCGTTTCAGGCAGCCTTGACGGGTCGTTCCGGAAAGCCTCGGCAGCATCCATGATGGCCGGGGCAGGCACTGAGGCGGCGCTTGAAAGCTTTTCCGTCCCGACAGCCTGGATGATGCCCTTTGCGCTGTACCGCATGCCGATGTCGCCTTCCACCGTCCGTTTGGCATAAGGCTCCGGAAGGCCGCGCAGAAAAACGTTGGGATTGGAGGGGTCTCCCTTGGCGATGGAATACACGTCCGTGGTCGCTCCGCCCAGATCCACAGCGATGAGTTCTCCAAGACCGCGCGTCCTCTCCGTGCCTTCCGACAGAAGTGTCAGCGCATCCAGCACCGCTGAGGGCGTGGGCATCAGGATCCCGTCCAGGACCTCGCTCACGCCGCTCATCCCTTTCGCGCGGACGATGCGATCCAGGAACAAGTCCCTGATCACTTCCTGGACCGGGCCGGCATTGAGCCTGTTCATCTCCGGCATCACGTTGGGCGCGATGAACACAGGATGCCCGCTGCCCTCAAGCGCTTTGGCACAGTCCCGGCCGGCGCTGCGGTTCCCGGCGATGATGATGGGATAGCTTCCTCCGTCACGGCTGAGTGCCTGCGCGTTGGCAATGATGTTATCACTGTTCCCGCCGTCTATGCCCCCGGTCAGGAGAAGGATATCCGGCTCCACCTGACGGATCTCATCAATGTCTTCGCTTGTCAGGCGATAGGCGAACGTCCGCAAGACCTTCGCCCCCGCGCCGAAGGCGGCCATCTGCGCCGCCTTGCTGGTCAGCGTGGGGACCAGCCCGCAGACGACCATCTTCAGCCCCCCGGCGGCGCTGGAACAGGCCAGTTTTGCCTGATAGTCCATTTTTCCGCAGGAATGCTCAAGGATCGACAGGGCTTTGTTCAGCCCGATGGATATATCGCTGTCCACGGTCGTGAACGCCTGAGCGCTGCCCAGAATGCTCGGCGTTTCCAGGTCGACAGCGGTCAGTTTTGTGTAGGTTGAGCCAAAGTCGATCAGAAGGACCGGCCGCATCGCCTATCCCCGGACAGATCTTCATTCAGTGCCCTGATCCCGGTCTCCGGCGGCGTACCGGGCCCGAAAACCCGGTCAAACCCCATTTTCAGAAAGCGCTGTTCAACCTCCTCAAACGGCTGCTTTCCGACAACGATGTTGCCGCCGACGTACAGGAGGATCCCCTTCAAGCCCGCTTCGTCGCATTTCTCACGAAACCCCTGGCAGTCCAGTTCGCCATGCCCGTACAGGGAGGATACGATGATCGCGTCAGCGGCGGATTCAACGGCCGCCTCGATGAATTCTTCCTGGGATACCATGACGCCAAGGTTGACCACGTGAAAGCCGGCATCCTGAAATGCGTAGTTGAGGATCTGGTTGCCAACTGCATGAACATCCGCCCCGATGACACCCAGAACCAAGGTTCTCGCCATATAGCGCCTCCACTTTCTACTCAAGGTGAGAATAGCCTCTCATGACCGGCTTGTCAACCACCGCTCCTTGTTTTACACCACCCAAGCACCTATAATGAGGACGGAGCAACCTTCACGAAGGAGGGAACGGGATGAACATCTGCCAGCTGACTGACACCTTTCTTCCGGTCGTTGACGGGGTGGGCCGTGTCGTTCTCGCATATGCCGAAACGCTGTCCGGCATGAATCACAGGGTGACCGTATCCTGTCCGATGTACAACACAGGGCACCGCGGGGGCTATCCCTTTGAAATGGTCGATTACTCCGGCTTCAAGGTGCCCACCGCGCCGCAGTACAAGGTCGGCACCGCGGCGCTGGACAGCCATTACAGAAAACGCATGGAAATGATCGACCTGGATATCGTGCACTCACACAGCCCCTTCTCCGCCGGCAAGGAAGCACTTCGGCTGGCAAGGGAGAGGAAGCTTCCGGCGGTCGCATCCTTCCACTCAAAATACTATGATGATTTCCTGAACGTCACCCATTCCGATACGATCGCGAAGCTGGTCGTCAGCAACATCGTCAGCTTCTACATGCGCTGCGATGAAGTGTGGGCGGTTTCCGAAAGGAGCGCGGACGTGCTCAGGTCCTACGGCTACCGCGGAAGCGTCATCGTCATGCCCAACGGCGTGACGATGCGGACTGCCGATCAGCGGAAGATCAGGGAAGTCGAAGAACGTTTTTCCCTTGAATCCTTCCCCATGCTTCTGTTCGTCGGACAGATCAACTGGAAGAAGAACATTCTGCGCGTGCTTGAGGCGGCCTCCCTGCTGCTTCGCTCAGGCATGTCCTTCCGCCTCCTGCTTGCCGGACAGGGCCCGGATGAAAAAATGGTCCAGGAAAAGATCAGGGAGCTCGGCCTTGAAGGCTGTGCCATGCTGACGGGACACATCGCGGACATGGACACCCTTGACGCGCTGTATGCGCGCGCCGCCGTGTTTACCTTCCCCTCCCTGTATGACAACGCGCCGATGGTCGTGCGGGAAGCCGCCGTGATGGGCACGCCGGCCGTGCTCGTCTCAGGAAGCAGCGCCGCGGAGATCATCCACGACGGCGCGAACGGATTCCTGTGCCGGGATGATTCCGACGATCTTTTCCGGGTGCTGCGCAATGCCCTTTCGGATCCGGAAAAGACAAGGTACATCGGCATGCAGGCCCAAACCACCATTCCGTTGCCCTGGCGGGACATCATGGAAAAAGCGGTCCAGAGGTATGAAGCCCTCATAAAGGAAAAGAAAGGCAAAAAGCGCAGGCACTACGCCCAGAAGCCGGCTGAAAAGGCTTTGCGCGGATGAGCGCGGACAGGCATTTTGACGTTGTCGTCATCGGGGCCGGGCATGCGGGGTGCGAAGCCGCGCTGGCATGCGCAAGGCTTGGGCTCAAAACGGCGGTCCTCACGCTGAACATTGACAGCATCGCCCTGATGCCCTGCAATCCTTCCGTCGGCGGAACGGGGAAGGGCCAGCTGGTGCGCGAAGTCGATGCCCTGGGCGGAGAGATGGGTCTGGCGATCGATGACACCACGCTGCAAAGCCGGATGCTCAATACCGGAAAAGGCCCAGCAGTGCAATCCCTGCGCGCGCAGGCGGATAAACGTCAATACCAAAGGCGTATGATGCATGCCCTGTTCTCGCAGGAGAACCTGACCGTCCTGCAGGCCGAGGTGACGGATATCCTCAAAGGTTCCGGCGGCGTCAAAGGCGTCAGAACCATCAGCGGTCAGGTGATCGGCTGCGGCGCGGCGATCGTCGCCTCCGGGGTATACCTGAACAGCCGCGTCATCATCGGGGAAACGCACTGGCACTCCGGACCCCAGGGTCTGTTGAGCGCCGGCCGCCTCTCGGCGTCGCTGATGGACCTGGGTTTCCAGATCAGGCGGTTCAAAACGGGAACGCCTGCCCGGATCGATGCCCGCAGCATCGATTTCAACCAGATGGAAGCGCAGCCGGGCGATGAGCCCGTCGTCCCGTTCTCATTCCTGACGGACAGAAGGCTTGAGAACCTTGAGCAATGCTTCCTGACCTGGACGAACGAGCAGACCCATGAGATCATCAGGAAGAACCTTCACCGCTCCCCCATGTTTTCCGGCGCCATCAAAGGCATCGGCGCGCGGTACTGCCCCTCGATCGAGGATAAGGTATACCGCTTTGCCAACAAGGACAGGCACCAGGTATTCCTTGAGCCGGAAGGGCTTTCATATCCTGAATGGTACGCGCAGGGGCTTTCCTCCAGCCTGCCCGAGGACGTCCAATGGGACATGTACAGGAGCATCAGGGGCCTCCAGCATGCCCGGCTGACCAGGCTTGCCTACGCGATCGAATATGACTGCATCAACCCCCTGGACCTGTCGCCTTCGATGGCCTCTCATCACGTTCAGGGCCTCTACTCAGCCGGGCAGATCAACGGCACCTCCGGATATGAGGAAGCGGCGGCGCAGGGGATCCTGGCCGGTATCAACGCAAGCCTGTACCTGAAGGGCAGGGATCCGTTCATCCTCACCCGCGAACAGGCATATATCGGCGTGATGGCTGACGATCTGAGCAGCAAAGGGGTCGATGAGCCCTACCGCATGATGACAGGCAGGGTCGAATACCGCCTGTCCCTCCGCCAGGACAACGCGGACCTGCGGCTGACCCATCTGTCACACGCGCTCGGCCTGGCCGGCGATGACCGGCTTGAAAGAACAGAAAAGAAAAAACGGGAGACAGCGGAACTGATCCAGGCTCTCAGGGAAAGCCGCGGACATCCAGGCAGCGGCCCTGACAGGACGGCGATTGACCCGCCGGGTGCCGGCTACTCAAAGGAAGCGGTCAGCCAGGCTGAAATACAGATGAAGTATGAAGGTTACCTGGGAAAGGAGTCCGCACAGATCAGGTCGGCAAAAGCCATGGATGATTGGCGGATCCCCCCTGATATCGACTATATGTCCATTGCTTCGCTCAGGATCGAATCAAGGCAGAAACTGACGCGTCAGAAGCCCTTCTCCCTCGGACAGGCCTCGCGCATTCCGGGTGTTACGCCTGCCGACGTCGCTGTGCTGTCGGTATGGCTGAAAAAGCACAGGGCCGCGGCTGAAACCTGACACCGCTTATCCCTTCCGATTCTCTCCCGCCCTGTCCTCCGCCAGAGCCGCCTGCAGCATGATCGCGCACTCGATCCGCTTCTTGAACAACTCACATCCCAGGCTGTATACCCCGGAAATGCTGCCTGTCGCGTGACAGGCATTGGCCGCGCAGCCTCCGGCGCAGTACAGCCTTGCCCAGCAGTCATGGCATTCCGGATGGCTGTACAGATTGTTCTCCCTGAACGCTTCCCTGAGCTTTTCATTTGTCACTCCGTGATCCAGATCGCCGAGCCGATATTGGCTCTCTCCGACAAACTGGTGACAGGGGTACAGATCGCCGTCGGGCGTAACGGCCATATACTCAGATCCCGATCCGCAGCCGGACAGGCGCTTGTACACGCAGGGGCCATGTTCCAGATCGATGTTGTAGTGATAGAAGGAGAAGCCCCTGCCCTCCCGTTCCCGGCGGAGCATTTCCGCTGCAAGGCGTTCATACTGATCGAACAATGCCGGCAGGTCTTCCTCTCTGAGCGCGCAGGGATCGCCTTGTTTCATGACAACAGGCTCCATGCTCAGCTGCGTGAAGCCAAGATCCGCCATGTGCAGGATATCGCTGAGGAAATCCGTGTTGTGCCGCGTAAAAGTGCCGCGGATGTAGTACCCCTTGCCGCCGCGCTGCCTGACAAAGTCCAAAAAACGCGGGACGACCTTGTCATAGCTTCCCCGGCCGCTCCTGTCGACCCTGAATAAGTCGTGCACTTCCTTCCGCCCGTCAAGGCTGAGCACGACGTTGTGCATTTCACGGTTGCAGAAGTCAATGACTTCCTCATCCAGTAAGACGCCGTTTGTCGTCAGTGTGAAGCGAAACACCTTGTCATGCTTCTTTTCAAGTTCCCGGCCGTACCGGACCAGTTCCTTAACGACCTGCCAGTTCAGAAGAGGCTCGCCCCCGAAAAAATCCACTTCCAGGTGCCTGCGTCCCGCCGAAGAACCGATGAGGAAATCAAGCGCCTTCTTCCCCGTCTGAAGGCTCATGAGGCCCTGGGAACCCTGGTAGCTGCCCTGGCCGGCAAAACAATAGCTGCATGCAAGGTTGCACGCGTGCGCGACATGCAGGCACAGGGCTTTCACCACGGGGCCGCTCTCCTTTAGCTTCCCTGCGCACGCCTTATAGGTATCATTGGTATAGAGTTTGCCTGCTTTGCGAAGCGTGTCCAGCTCATCAAGCAGGCTCTCAGCAGCCCCGTCCTTCAGGTCAGGATCCCCGGGATACATCTTCCTCAGGGATCCGATGGTCTCCTCCCTGGACAGGGTCTCGTACAAGCGGATCGCCTTGAGTGATACCTCGTCAGCCATATGGATGGCGCCGCTGGAAACATCCAGCGCGATGTGGTAGCCGTTCAGGGAAAAAGTATGGACCATAAACCTCCAAAAAACCGCCCTGAATCAGGCGGTCATGATGCGATCGGGCAGATATTCCTGATCAGTCCTTATCATTCTCACAAGGTTGGTTGGCAACGCCGCAGGACGTCTTGCAGGCAGACTGGCAGGAAGTCTGGCACTCTCCGCACCCGCCGTTCGTCAGGCTTGCGTTCAGGTCCCTTGTTGCCAGTGTCTTGATCTTCATCTCATTCACCTCATCTTAAGGATACCTGATATTCTATCCTCGCCGGCTGTCCATGTCAAGATTTGCCACAGGGAATCGCTGATGGTATAATCCGCCTTGCATCATGAGGCTGGCCGCGGAGACCTCACCTGCCTCGTATCCCCCTGAAGAATGTGTCAAGCAGGGCTTCCGCCTCTTCCTGCATGATGCCGCCCCGGCAATCTGTATGGTGATGAAAAACCGGGTCCATGGGCAGCGCGTAGACGCTGCCGCAGCAGCCGTACTGATTGTCAAAAGCTGCGAAGACACAGCGTTTCAGCCCGGAGAGGATGACGGCTCCCGCACACATGGGGCAGGGCTCCAGGGTGACAAACATTTCGCAGCCTGTAAGCTGCCTCGTACCAAGCGCTTTCTGCGCAGAGGTGATCGCAAGCAGTTCCGCATGGGCAAGCGCATCGTTTCGCGCGACCTGCCGGTTATGTTCGGAAGCAACGATCACGCCGTCACGGACGATGACCGCGCCAACCGGTACTTCCAGGGGGTCTTTCGCCGCCTCCTCAAGCGCCGCAGACATAAAATCCGTGTCCTTCATCCAGCATCCCTCCGGAGGGATTGTAGCATAAATGACGATGAGCCGTGAATCAGGCGGTCTTGCGGATACCGACCCACGCGAAGATCCTGCCGGGCAGCACCAACCATTGTTCTTGGCAAAGAAATTCTCATGATTTCTGCATCAAAGGCAGGATGCCAACCCTGACATCCCGCCTTGACCGGACCACATGACAGGAAAATCCTGGAAAAGTCAATTGCCGGAGGTACCATCAGTGCACAGGCCAGATCGGCTGATCAGAACATCCACCCTCGTCGTGATCATTCTGACCCTTCTTCTCCTCATCCCCGCTTTTGCCGAGGATGCCGCAGTGTCCGGCACCGTTTTCCTTGACGCAAACGGCAACGGCCTGATGGATGCGGGTGAAAACCCTGTGGGCGGCGCGGAACTGACCCTGATCAGCGTATCAGGCGGCAATGAGAGCATCCACAGTTACGTCTCATCAGACCGGGAAGGCCGGTACAGGTTTCCTTCAGCGCCAGCCGGCAACGCGTATCTGCAGATCATCCTGCCGAATGATCTGCTGTTTACCGGCTATCAAGCGGGGGGCAGCGCAGCGCTCCCCTCCTCAGGCAGCAAGGGAAGGACCCCTGTTTTCAGCATCGGACAGGGAGAAGAAGCGGTAGTCCCCGTCGGCGCAATAAAGCAGAGCGCTTATCTCAACGTGACTGCTTTTGGGGATGAAAACGCTAACGGCGGGCGCTTCAGCAGCGAGCCCTTGCTCAGAGGGGTCGAGCTCGCGCTGGTCTATGAGCTGGACGGTCAGCGATACACCGTTGCGGAAGCCGTCACTGACAAGGAAGGGTTCGCTCAGCTGAGCAACCTGACGCCTGCCGACTACCGGCTTTGGGTAAGGATGCCGGATCCCTATATCATCGGTCCCCTCGGGCAGAAGATCAACCCTTTCTATAACGTCATCCCCCCGACAGACAGCAATGAAGGGATCTCCGAGCCGTTTACCCTTGAGCGCAGCCTGGGGGTAGGTGTCGGCGGCGTCATGGCCGGCAGCCTGTCCGGACGTGTTTGGCTGGACGCCGATATGAACGGGACCATGGAAGCCGGCGAAGGCGGGATCCCCGGCGTCAGGATCACCCTGACACATCTTGAGCTGGGCATTCAGAGGGCCCTGGTCACGGCGCAGGAAGCGGACTTCAGGTTCATTTACCTTCAGCCGGGAACGTACAGCATCAGCGCGCAGCTGCCTGACGGCGTCATGTTTGCGCTTGAAAACAGCCCGTCCCTTTTCTTCGACGGGTTCTCCGACAGCCAGAGCACACAGGTGCAGGTTGAAAAAGGCCGCGAGACCCTTCTGGACCCGATCGGCGTGATGCCCTCGTCGGGCATCACCGTCATCGCCTTTCATGACATCAACGTCAACGGGCTTCCTGATGAAGGAGAGCCTCCATTCACAGGCGCGACGGCTGAAGTCCTTGTGGACGGGAAAGCTGCAGCCGCTTCCCTGTCCGACAGCGAAGGGGCGGCTCTGCTCAAGCGCGTCAGGGGCGGGGACGTATCATTGCGGGTGAGCCTGCCTGACGATCAGATCTTCAGCGTCAGCGGCGGAGCGGACGGGAACGCCTTCTTCTCTTTGGCCGCGGCCAATCAGGTGACGATCGCGAAACATCTGGCGCACGGAGAGCAGATGACCCTTTATGCCGGCGTGACCATACCAGCCATGATCTCCGGGACCCTGTTTGATGACGTGGACCTGTCCGGAGCCTTTGACCAGGGCGAGGGCCGACTTGAAGGCTTCACGGTGCAGGCTGTTGATTCCAAGGGAAACGTCGCCTCAGAGGGGCTTACGGACAAGAACGGCGAGTATATCCTCAGCGGCCTTGTGCCGGCTGATTACACCGTCCGCATCCTGTTGAAATCACCCTATGTTTTCTCACCTGTCACCGGCTCAGGCGCGGAAATCATGAATCAGGTCATCTCCCAAACCCCTGATCATGGCGATTCTGCAGTGCTTTCAGTCAAGCCCGGGCAGCACCTTGAGCACGTTGACGCCGGCGCGTTCCGTTCCGCGGTCATCACCGGTGCCATCCTGCTGGGGGATGAAACCGATGGTTTCAGCGGTGCGCTTGGGGGCTTGCCGGACGTTCAGATCGATCTGGTCGACGAAAATGGAATAGCGGTATCTGCGTATACGGTTTCAAAGACAGACAGCCAGGGCGCATTTTCCCTCAAGGGAGCGCTTCCGGGAAGCTACCGGCTCAGGTTCACCCTGGCGGACGGCGCCAAGCTGAGCCGACCGCATATGGACGCCCCATCGTTTCAAACGGATGTTTTTCAAGTCAAAGCAAGCGACGTTCTTGCTCTTGAGCCGATCTACGCCGTGATCACCGGCACGCTGTCCGGACTTGCCTTTACTGACAGGGACAGCGACGGCCGCTTCGGCAGTGCCGACACGGGCCTCACAGGCGCGGCCATCAGCCTCAGGAACAGGTCAAGCGGTGAAGTATATGGAACTGTCAGCGCCGGCGAAGGCCGGTACGGGATCAGCGGGATCCGGCCGGGCGTCTATGATGCCGAAGTACGTCTTCCGGATGGATATGTTCTGTCCAACAGTGAAAACAGCCTCGCCCCCGCGTCCCTGACAGGCGTCTCCACGGCAAGGTTTGATTTCGGGATGGGTACGGTGATCGAGGATACGACCCTGGCTGCGGCCGTGCCCCTTTCCATGAAGGGAGTGGCATTCTATGACCACGATCTCAACGGCCGGTTCGATCCGCTGTCTGATACGCCGTATCCGATCCATGCTGTTCTCACGCACAAAGGCACAGGCAGTGTGTTCAACCTGAGCGCGGACCCGGACGGCGTGCTCTCCCTGTCACCCATCTATCCGGGAAAATATGAGCTCAGGGTCAGCCTGCCGGAGGATCACCTGGTGACGGTCCCTGAGAATGCCAGGCAGGAAGGCAAGGACTGGCTGTCTGATATCCTTCTTGACCAAAACAGCGCGAACGTCGGGGTCGCCCTTGTACAGCTGTCAGGCATGCGGGGGGCTGTCTGGAACATGGACGGAAGCGCCGACGGGGTGGAAGGGCTTGCCATTGCGCTGAAAGATGCCGAAGGGCGCGCGGTTCGTGAAACGATAACGGACAGCGATGGCCGCTTCGAATTCACACGCCTGATGCCGGTTGGATATACCCTGAGCACGGCCTTAGCGCCCGGTTACCGATTCGCCCGCGCGGTGGATACTGCTGACAGGCCGAGCGTCATCACCGCGGATCTGGCTGATGAGGCGGGCCGTTCCGGGGCGAGCGGCCTGATCAGCTTACGCATGGGCGAACAGAAGGATCATCAGGACATTGGAATCGGTGCATTGGGAAAGCTGGGCGACCTCGCCTGGCTGGATTCGGACGGCGACGGCATGCAGGACGCCGGGGAACCCGGCATTCCAGGCATCCAGATCGTGCTCTATCAGTACGGCATGGTCACGGGACAGGCATCGACCGATGCGTATGGCCGCTATATGATCGCCGATCTTTATCCGGGCAGATATACGGTCCAGGTGATGATGCCTGATGAACTGAAGCCGACCAAACAGCAGGCCGAATTTCCTCTGGTCGCCAGCGTCCTGAGATACGGCGAAAGCCAGACAGCCGTTTCTGATGAGGTTCTCGTACCGAGCGGCGGACGGAACTTGAACTGCGATCTGGGTTTTGTACTGAGAAAAGAAGGGAAAATGCCCGCCTTCATGCTTGATCTGCCGAAAAAGGACTGGACGCAGGTCAATGAACAGAAACCCGGCAGATAGTCCAAATCATCAAGGATTGCTCGTGATGATCCAAATACAGAACGATTGATTCCGCGAATCCCGATATCCGGACAATGATTTCCATAAAAGACGGACCGCGTTGTTCTGCGGTCCGTCTTCTCATTGCATTCGCCTTCGTAAGGAGCGGAAAAGGAATCGGGCGAGTCCCGTTATTCCTCCTCTTCCTCTTCAGGAAGCTCCGCGTTATGGAAGACTTCCATCACGTCGTCATTCTCCTCCAGCAGGTCAATGATTTTGTGGACTTTGCCGAGGGTCTCCTCATCCTCAATGCTGATGGTGGTCTGGGGGATCTTTCTCCTTTCAGCGGTCAGAAACGCGTAGCCTTTCGCTTCAAGCGCTTCCCGCACTGCTGAAAAATCATTGGGCGCTGTGTATACTTCAAATCCCTCTTCGCTGACCTGGACGTCCTCCGCCCCGGCTTCAAGGGCATGCATCATCAGTTCATCCTCCGTGATGCCCGCGCCGCGCTCGATCAGCAGCAACCCTTTGAAATCGAACATATAGCTGACAGACCCGGTCGTGCCCAGGGAACCGCCGTGCTTCTCAAGGATGTGCCTCACCTCGGACCCCGTGCGGTTGCGGTTGTCGGTGACCACCTCCGCGATCACCGCGATGCCGCCCGGAAGATAACCCTCATACGTGATCTCTTCAAAGATCACGTTGTCCGTCTCACCGGCCGCCTTCTTGATGCTGCGGGTGATGTTGTCATTGGGCATATTGATGGCCCTTGCTTTTGCAATGACGTCCCTCAGTTTTCCATTGACAGCCGGGTCCGCTCCGCCTTCACGGACCGCGAGGGCGATTTCACGCCCGATCTTTGTAAAGGCATGACCGCGCTGTGCGTCCGCCTTGCCTTTTTTATGCTTGATGTTTGCCCACTTTGAGTGACCGGACATCTTGATCCTTCCCTTCCAATAGTCTCGTCCAGCATCATACCATCCGGGATTTGCCGCGTCAAACGAGATAGAGCCCCGCAGCCGGTTCCGGCCCCGCTGCCAGGCTTCCGGTCTCAGCCTCTTATTGCCAATGCCCTGTCAGGATAGTCCGTGATGAGGACGTCTGCACCAAAATCCATCACACTGCGCATGACACGGTCGTCGTTGACTGTCCAGACATTGACCATTCCCCCCTGCTGCTGCACCTCATGATAGGCCTCCGGATTCATCAGGAGGTCTGCATAATGTGTGTGCATCGCGTCCATGCCCGTCCTTGACAGGTATTCCGCCGGCCTGATAAGGCAGCAGGCATACAGGAGGCCGCAGACGGCCTTCGGATTGATCTGCTTGATGGCCTGCAGGGAATAATGGTTGAAGGATGAATAGATGACGCGCTCGCTCATCCCGCGTTTTTCAACCAGATTGAGGCATTTTTCTTCCATCCCTGCGTAGGCGAAGCGGCTGTTCTTCAGTTCAATGTTGACCTTCAGGCCCGTAGGCTTGAGCAGGTCGAACACTTCGTCAAGCGTCGGCGCCTTCGCCTGAGCATATTCCGGATGCGTCAGATTGAACAGATGTGACTTGATCTCCTTGAGCGTCATGGCGCTGACGAGCCCGCTGCCGTCGGATACCCTGTCGATCCGCTCGTCATGCGTCACGATCAGCTGGTGATCCCGGCTGAGCTGTAGGTCCAGCTCGACCCCGTCCGCCCCCTGCTCTGCCGCGAGCTGAAATGCCTCCAATGTGTTTTCCGGCGCATACCCGGAAGCGCCCCTGTGTGCAAAAATCATCGTGCCCATTGATATCCCTCAAGCGCCTTGAAGCCTTTGTGATAAAACAGGATCAGGCTGAATGCAGGCGCTCCTTTCACATGATAGTATCCAAAACCGCCGGATCATCCTGATGTCAATACCAGGTCTGCGCGAAAGCGGTCACGCGCCAGTCCTCGCTGTTGAGGCGGTACTGAAAGACTTGCGGGTCGGTCTGCCCATCATCCGGGAGCATGGACATATTCCGATTCGGATCCTTCGTCCTGCTGTCGTACAGGTAGGTCAGGCGCTTGATCCGGCTGGACAGGTTGCCTTCCACGGTCTCCAGCAGATAGACGCCGTTCCCCCTGTTCTCCACCCGGGTGACCAGGCCGACGTGCATTGTCCTGTAGCCCCCGATTTTGCCGTAGATCACCAGGTAACCGGCGCGGGGAACATTGCTGACCCTGTCCAGATTGGTATACCCGGCAAGCAGTTTGGGGACACCCGCTTCCCGCACGCCGTATGGCTGCCCGTCAGGCAGGGGGGCAAGTTTGCGGTACGTGTCGGTCTCTGCCTGAGGAACGCCGGCATTGCCCAGCGAATAGGACGTGAAGGCGCCGCACCAGCCGAAGCTGGCGCTTGGCCCGTAATACCAGGTGGTGTACTTGTTGCTGCGTTTGAACCCGGAGCCTGAGGCATCCTCCCATTCCGAAAGGGCAAGGTCAATGGCCGCCGTGATTTCCGCTGGGACAGCCGGGTCTGCGATGATCCTGAATGGAACGGTCAATAAGGCTTTTCCCTTGCCCGACAGGGTGATCGTCACCTCCCCTTCGCTCAGCGCGGTCACCAGACCGTCCTGATCGACCGTGGCTTTTTCAGGGGCATCGGAAATCCATTCGCCCTTGATTTCCGTCCTGATCCGGTACTGTTCATTCGGAAGAAGCGTTCTGGCGGGAATGGGGCCCTGCTCCGCTGATCCGCCAGGCGTCAATAAAAGAAGAACAGCCGCCAGAAGAACAAGCCTTTTCCTCATTGACCCCCTCCTACGTCCGCGGCGCCTTCATCGTCCGCTGATTCCCCAGGCGTTTCCCGTTTCTTTCTTCTCATGGAGAACGTCTGGTCGATGATGACGGCGAAAAACCCGACGATAATGAACAGATAATATGTCATAAAGCGCCAGATCAGCAAGGCCGCGAAAATCATCGAGTCCGGGAAAAAGCTCCTGAAAAACAAATAGAATCCGCCTTCCTGCGCGCCTGAAGCGCCCGGAAGCGGCGTGAACGAAGCGGTGATGTACAGGAGAAACTGAATGGTCAACACTTCAACATAACTGCTTGCGACAAGGGAAAATCCTCTGTAAATGGAATAGGCCACGCTCATCAGCGCCGTGACCTGAACCAGAGACAGGGCGAAAAGCACCAGGAACTGGCCGGGATGCTGTGTGAGGATCTCAACGCTGGAATGAAAATCATTCGTCGCGGCGTCAAGGCGCGAGGACGTTTTTGCTTTGTCCTTGATGAGCCGGAGTTTGCTCCCCAGGTTCACGGCAAAAACAATGATCGCGCGGACAAGGTTCCGGTTGATCGCCAGAAGGATCACAAGGACCACCATCACGGAATTGAGAAAGAAACCGAAAGCGACCAGCCAGACCCCTTTGCCAAGAATGCCGTATACGTAGCTTCCCTTAAAGGCCCACAGCAGCGCGCCGATCAGGAGCAACGCGCATTGCCAGCAGAAGAATTTCACAGCCAGCGCTGAGTAGCCAATGCCGGTTGCCACGCCTCTCTTTTTCAGCGCGAAAGCCTGCATCGGCTGCCCGCCCGATGCTGCAGGCGTGATGGACGAATAATAGATACCGATCAGGCCGACCAGGTTACAGGATGCCAGTTTGACAGATACCTGCTGAAAGATGAAGAATATCTTCAGGATCAGGCCTTCCATCAGAATGTGCACGGCGATGAATGATGCGGCACCTATAAGCCATACAGGATCAATCCTTTGAAACGCGCCGATGATCTGAGTGATGTCACCGGCTTGCGAGACGAGGTACAGGACAAGCAGGAGGGTCAGAATGATGAAACCCATGTTCAGCAGCATGCTGCGTTTTTCTTTGGTCAGTTTCGCCATAAACCCTTTCCGCATCAACATGTACGCATTTACATAGGGAAATTATAGCATAGCGCATATGCTTTGTCACGGAACGGCGGTCCGATGTGCGCCCATGCGTCTGTGCTGCAAACCGCCTGGCGTCGCGTCCCTTCAATGCAGCCGCAGATTTCAGGCAGTGGTCCACATAAAACGATGGGACAGGATTCGGCAGGCAGGCGCTGTCGGCCCTGGAACAGCACAGGATCAGCTTCAAACACATCCCGACTGGGATCGACGCGATGTGCGTGATGGTTTCCGCTTCAGCGCCGGGCAATGAACGGCGACCTTTCCATCAGCATCAGCATTGTCCAGGTGGATCTGAACCGCGCGGTCAAGCGATCCATGACGCTTTCATCAGCGTAAAACCCTTTGGATGCATGAAAGAGGGATCGATCAGCGTTCTATGAATGAAAATCAGCAAGGAGGCAAGTTTATGAAAAGATCCGTCGCTGCCCTGATGGTTGTATCGTTCGTTCTGGTGCTGCTGCCCGGCGCTTTTGCCATGCCGGCAGGCAGCCTGCCGCCAGACCGCCTTGTCAGCCTTGAACATAACGCGCCCAATACCGGGAAGATGCTGCCCGCCGTATTTGATCCCTACCAGAACACCTACCTGCTGACCGTCGCAAACTGGGTATCCAGGATCACCTTTACCCCTGTCACGTCATCCGCAAGCTCGGTGGTGACCGTCAACGGACAGGTGGTTCAAAGCGGACAGAAGTCCCAGATCATTCAAATGACCAATGACCCGCAGGAAGTTCAGGTGACCGTTTCCGCATACGACACCGCCAGCCAGCTGACCGCGCAGAACACCTACACGATCTACCTGCAGAGGCGTCCCAGTGAGCGGCGCACCCGCGTGTCCGCGGGCTACATCTCCCAGATCAGCCTTTCTGACGGGATAGCCACGGTTTCAGCGGATCTGGTGACCGTCACCTACCAGGACAAGACGAACATCTCCACTCTCATCAACGACAGCGTCTATCTGTACAAGTACAATACCGCCCCCAACTGCCTGTTCTATTACGGGACGAAGCAGAACCCCGTCAGGGCGGTCGACGCGCTGGACTTTGTCAACAATTATCTGTCAAGCGGCAGCAACCTGTACTACATCGTCTACATCGAGGATGAGATCGTCGCCGTGATGCCCTACGCGTCTGACTGATTGGCGAGTATGATCGCGCAGAAAAGTGCCCGGCGTTTTGCAGCCGGGCACTTGCTTTGATTGGTTCAGCCTTTCATCGCTGACTCGAAGCGCCTTGAGACCTCCTGCCAGTTCACGACCTGCCAGAAGTTCTTCAGGTATTCCGGCCTGCGGTTCTGATACTTCAGGTAGTAGGCATGCTCCCAGACGTCCGCGCCCAGGAGGGGTACGTGTCCGTTTGTCAGAGGGCTGTCCTGATTGGCTGTCTTCTCAATCTTCAGCTTGCCGTCCGCAAGCGTCAGCCAGGCCCACCCGGAACCGAACTGGGTCTTCCCGGCATTTTCAAACAGTTCCTGGAACTGCTCAAAACTGCCAAAGGTTTCGTTGATCCCGTCAAGCAGCGTCCCATCAAGCTTGGAACTGCCCGCGGGACCCAGGTTCTCCCAGAACAGGTTGTGGTTGTAGTAACCGCCTCCGTTGTTCCTTACCGCCGTGCGCAGGTTCTCGGGCAGATCGGGCAGACTCCTGATGAGCCTCCCGATGTCCCAGCCGGCATACGCCGTCCCTTCAAGCGCTTTGTTCAGGTTGTCGGTATAAGCCTGATGGTGCTTGGTATGGTGGATCCTCATCGTGGTTTCGTCGATGTAGGGTTCAAGCGCGTTATACGCGTATTTCAGTTCCGGCAGTAAAAAAATCATGTCAAGCCTCCTTCGTTTGGTATTGTGTTCATACCCTCCGATCTCCCCGATGAAACAAAAGGTCAAGGGACGAGTCCGTTCTGTTGCGGATGCGGTTTGCAGCCGGCTTGTGTACCCTGCTATAATGAAAAAGATCAGCAGAGGCGCGCATGTCCTATCAGGTGCCCTGCGCCCTGACATACGGGAGGACAGTCGGAAAGTGCGTTTGACCTATGATAAAGCTTGAGGCGGGCGGGCTTGAAGTCGAGCTGAAGGCTTTCCATGATCTCAGCTGGCTGAAGGATTATGGTCGGGTCTTCTGTGTGTTCGACCGTCTCATCTCCGGCAACCTGTGCCTGGGGACGGAAAAGAGCGGGGAGAAGCTGTTCATCAAATATGCGGGCGCTCCGACCGTGAATTACGCGGGAAGCCCTCAAAGGGCGGCGGACAGGCTCCGTGAGGCGGAAGAAAAGTATCACCAGCTCAAGCACCCGAAATTGAGCGGCGCAATCTCCCGTATTGATACCGGCGGCGGCTTTGGGCTCGTTTTCAGATGGTTCGAGGGATTTGCGCTTGCCCCGCTTGAAGCCCATATGCGCGCACTGCGCGGACTGCCCCTGTCAACAAGGCTTCGCCTGTATGACGGGCTGGCGGATTTCATGGCGCAGGCCTCCGGCAGGGACTACGTCCTGTCAGGGTTCTCGGACAGGCATATCCTGGTCGATTTTGTAGGCCCGGACGCCCTCATCTGTTCCGCGGACGATATGATGCTGATGCCCGCTGTCACGCCTTACCCAAAAATGCCGGGTTCCCCATGGTATATCCCCCCGGAAGGGTATGTGCGCGGCGCGCGGCTGAATGAGCAGAGCAACGTGTATATCATGGGCGCGCTGGCCTTCACGTTCTTTGGAAACCGGTCCACGATGAACAAGGCGGGATGGAAAGCCGGCAGCCTGCTGTATGATACGGCGAAACAGGCAGTTTCAGAGCATCCGGGAAAAAGACAAAAAACAGCCGGTGAATATCTCTCCAGCTGGCGTTCCGCGGTGATGCGGCTCCCGGAATAGATATTACAGGCTGACCACTCCGTCCTTGACCTTCAAAATGCAGTCTGGCCTGATCCCGTCCAGCCCGCTCAAGTCAGTGCAGGTCAGGAGCGTTTGCATGCTGACAAGCCTTGCAAGCAGCCTTGCGCGTCTTCCCTGGTCCAGTTCGCTGAGAACGTCATCCAGCAGCAGCAGCGGCGCTTCCCCGTGTGCTTTTGCCAGGATGTCGATCTGCGCCAGCCGCATGGCGAGCGCAGCGGTCCTGGCCTGGCCCTGGGATGCGAAGGAACGCATTTCCTGTCCAGCCAGCATCATCCGCAGATCATCCCTGTGCGGGCCTGACCCCGTGGACAGCCGCCGCAGATCGTCCGCCCTGCCGCTTTGAAGCTGTTCCATCAGGTCCTTCTCCGGATGGATGGATTCTGCGAGCGTTCCCTGATACCGAAGGAAAAAGTGTTCATCCCTCCGGCCTGAAATATAGGCGTAGTGTTCTTTCGCGGCCTGGCTGATGGCGTTTGCCGCGTCCCGCCTTTGCCGCACGATCGGGGCAGCGGATTTGGAAAGCTGCTCATCCCAGACGTCAAGCTGCCCCATATCCGCGTTCCCCCTTATGATTTCCTTCAGCAGGGCGTTCCGCTGGCGCAGGATGGATCCATAGGTCTGGATCGCGTAGAAGTAGGCGGCCTGGCACTGGGAAAGAAGCATATCCAGAAACCCGCGGCGTCCCTGCGGCGGGCCTTTGACAAGATCAAGGTCCTCCGGCGAGAACATGACGCAGGTCATGTGACCCATCAGCTCGCCGATCCGCTGGACGACCTTTCCGTTGATATAGATCAGCTTCCGTTCGCCCTGCTGGTTGAACAGGCGTACACCCACTTCATCCTGAATGGATACGCGCTGAATGCGCGCGTGCACGGCGCAGGTTTTCTCGCCGATCCTGATCATGTCCCGGTCGATGGACGTGCGGTGGCTTCGGCCAAGGCAGCATAAATGGATCGCCTCAAGGAGATTGGTTTTTCCCGCCCCATTTTCCCCGACGAATACTGTGAGACCCTCCGGCGGCATCACCGTAAGCTGCCGGTAGGAGCGAAACTGGTGCAGGCGAAGCTGAAGCAGGCGCATGTTACTTATGATACCTCTGTCCTGAGATGATTTTAAAAGCCCGGTAAAGCTGTTCCAAAAGCATGACGCGGGCCAGCTGATGCGGAAAGGTCATTTGGGACAGAGACAGCGTCTCATCCGCACGATCGCGGACCTCTTTGGATAGTCCGAGTGAACCGCCGATGACAAGAACGACGGAAAGGGACTGATCGCGCCATCGGCTGACATTGTCACTGAATGAGACACTGTCCTGCTGTTTACCTGTGATCTCCAGTACAACGACGTGGTCCTGCGGCTTCAGGCGGCCCAGGATCCTGCCGCCCTCTGTCTTCACGGTGTTCTCTGCGTCTTTTGCCGACGCGCTGCCGGGATCCTTTTCATCAGGCAGTTCGATCATTTCGATCCTGCAGTAATGGTTCAGCCTGGACAGGTATTCCCTGGCTGCCAGTTCGAACCCCTTCTCCTTCAGCTTCCCGACAGCAATGATCGTCACGCGCATCACGGGTTCACGATCCGATGCTTGTTTTCCAAAACGCTCTGATGTCCTTTCACAGCGATCATACGGGGAGTATATCATAAACCGCCGCTTCCCTGATGGGAACTGCTTCACAGGATCGTAAAGAATCATCAACAGCCCATCAATTGAATAAGTACCGCGATTCCGTGAATATTTGCACAGACTCATAATTCATCCGGTCTTTTTTGCTCATGACGTTCATCGATTCCGGATTTCTGAAAACGAATATGCATCGACTGCGGCCTTCTCAGTCAAACACCTGTTCTATCCACACTGTCCACAGGTTTATCCACAGATTTCCCGGATTTATGGCAGTTTTCACGGTGAAACGGGAATTTAACGGCAAAATTGGAAATTTTTCGCCGGTTATCCACAAGTGCCGACGCCTGATTATCCCAAGTCCTTTCCACACGAACCCATTTTCAGACCGAAGTCTGTTCGTTGTTCCGGTCAAGTCCGCCGTTGATAGTCCCAATAAAGAAAAAAACCCGCCTTGCCGGCGGGTCGGGGTCCGCAGGGTCAGCGGTTCAGCAGCGTCTCCTCCGTATCCTTGTCAAAGAAGTGCAGCCTGCTCGTATTCATCACTGCCGTGATGTCGTCTCCGATTTTTGTTTTCGTCCTGGGATCCACGCGGGCGATGATGTTGTCGTCCTTGCCGGACGTGCTCATGTAAAGGTAGGTTTCGGAACCCATCAGCTCCGTCACTTCAACATGCACCTTAAAACCGGCTTCGGGATGAGTTGCTACGACATCAGGATTGTCGGAGATATTTTCCGGACGGATCCCCATGACGACTTCCTTGCCCAGATGATCCTCATCCTTGAATTTCTTCAGCTTCTCCTCAGGCACGACGATCTTGTTGTCCCCGAACACGGCGACGACCTTGCCGTTCTCCTTCTTCAGGACGACGTCAAAGAAGTTCATCTGCGGGCTGCCGATAAATCCGGCGACGAATTTGTTCACGGGATAATCGTAGTTGTTCTGCGGCGTATCCACCTGCTGGATGAAACCGTCCTTCATGATGACGATGCGCGATCCCATGGTCATCGCTTCGGTCTGGTCATGGGTCACGTAAATGAAAGTGGTCTGCAGGCGCTGATGGAGCTTGGTGATCTCCGTGCGCATGGCAACGCGCAGCTTGGCATCCAGGTTGGAGAGCGGCTCATCCATCAGGAAGACCTTGGGCTCACGCACAATGGCGCGCCCCAGCGCGACGCGCTGCCGCTGGCCGCCGGAAAGCGCCTTGGGCTTGCGGTTGAGCAGATACTCGATGTCCAGAATATGCGCGGCGGCTTCCACGCGGCGTTTGATCTCATCCTTCGGCGTCTTGCGCAGTTTCAGGCCGAAAGCCATGTTGTCATAGACCGTCATGTGCGGATAAAGGGCATAGTTCTGGAAGACCATCGCGATGTCGCGGTCCTTGGGCGCCACGTCGTTGACCAGCTTGTCGCCGATGTAGAGCTCGCCGTCGGTGATCTCCTCAAGGCCGGCGACCATCCGCAGCGTGGTCGACTTCCCGCAGCCGGACGGACCGACAAGAACGATGAATTCCTTGTCCTGGATGTCCAGTGTAAAATCACTGACGGCGGTCACGTTGCCCGGATAGACCTTATAAATGTTCTTCAGGGTTACGCTTGACATGATAGACCTCCTTATTTGCTGTGTGCTTTCCCTGCACATTCACTTACAATGCATTTTAAGGGCTTGAGGACAGGATTTCCATTGATGGAATTGCTGAAGTTCTACTCAGTCCTTTGTGCAAAATATGAAACGGACGGAAAACAAAAGTCCGTTTTGGCACATCTCCCCCTGTGCTGACAAACGCGCCGGGTCATTTTGACCGTCTCATCAGTCCCGCCTGTCCCCCTCATTAACCTTTTCCCAGCCGATACAAAACGGTTTACTCGCGCGACTACCGGAAGAGATAACCTGTCCTGCCTTCCCCGGCCGCTCTGAGCACCTCGATCAGCCTGCCGCCATACTCCCCCAGCGCGTTCAGCATCGCCCCCCTGTGCGTCAGAACGATCGCAACATCATCCATTTCACCAAGACAATCCGCCAGCGCGTCCAGGTTCTCCCCATAATGCTCCGGCAGCGTCAGCATCTGTCTGAGATAGGAGTGCATCTGAGTCCGGGAATCCATTTTCCTGCCGTCCAGTTCAATCGTCCGCATGTTCTTCCTCCCCGTAAAGCAGGACAAAGCTGCTGTAGTGGTCCCCGGTATAGTAGATCAGTCCGTCGTTTGAAAATACGATCCGCTTCTCCCCCCGGCTGTCTGCGCCAAGGGTGTCAATGTCGCACTCGTAATAGATCCTGCCGGCTTTTTCCGAAAGCAGCCCTTCATAATTGCGGAAAACATCGCCGCCGATACAGGCGTCCTCAACAAACGGGCGCAGATCGCCGTTCTGCCAGCCAAGGGTACGCGCCTGTGTTTTTGTGATGTAGTTGCCCGGCAGACGTCCATAGCGCTTCAGGTACAGCGCAACGTCGTCCCTTGAAGAATAGATCCCGTTCTCATCGATCCCGGAGTTCTTCCCCTGCACATTTGTTTCTGTGTCAGGTTTCCCGGCGGACTCGACAGCCGATCGCTGGACGGGATCCACGTCCAGCTTCCTGGTGTCCGGCATCCGGCCGATAAGCAGCACCGCGGCTGTCAGAGCGATCAGAAGCACAAGGGCGACGGCCGGCAGGGACTTCCTGTTCAGTCTTTTCATGTTTCAGCCTTTCAGACCTGATTTCAATCCGTGGTATACTCCATCTGCGCATCCGGCATGCCCTGCCGGAACCCCTTCATCCTTGCAGGGATACGGCAGCGACAATGTCAGGGCATCGTAAGGAGTCAAGATGGGTTTCAAAGATTTCCTGGGAAGGATCCTGCCGCCCCTCCTGCGGCACATCCCTAGGGACAAGCCGTTGCTGTATCCCTTCTATCTTGCCGGCCGGGTGAATGTGCGGAAAGAGGAGGTCCCCCTGAACCGCCTCCCGCTGCCCTTTGACGGCCTGACCATCTCCTATGCCTCCGATATCCATTTCGGCGATTATCTCACGGGTGAGCAGGCTGTCAGGCTGTTTCATCAGCTGCTTTCCTTTGGTTCTGATCTGATCATCCTTGGCGGGGATTATGGCCAGAATGACAAGCAATCCCTCCAGTTCTTCAGGGAGATCCCTTCTTTCCCATCGTCCGTTCCCGTGCTGGCCGTGCTGGGCAATCATGATTACGGCCATAAAGCAGACAGGATGAGCGTCCTGCTTGACGCGATGAAGGAAAGGAACGTCATTCCGCTGGTCAACGGAGTATGGATGATGGACAAGGGAGACAAGATCCTCGCCGTCTGCGCGCCGGATGACATCAAATGCGGGGCGCCTGACTTCAGGCCTTTGACAGAAGAGGCGCGCAGGGCGGACTTTGTGATCTTTTCTCCGCATTCCCCGGATTTGATCCCGGAGGCATATGCTGAGGGCTTCCCTTTCCACCTGGCTCTCTGCGGGCACACGCACGGCGGGCAAATCGCCCTGTTCGGGCGGAGCTTGCTCGCCTCCAGCCGCTACGGCAACCGCTACCGTGCGGGCTGGTACCATGAAAACGGAGCGGTCATCCATGTCAGCAGCGGGGTCGGCACATCCATCCTGCCCGTCCGCCTGGGCACCAGGGCGGAGATCCATCAGTTTACATTACGGTCTGAACAATAGGGGCAGGCTCGGTTCGGCATTGAGGTGAAGGCCGGCGAAATCGTTTCTCTGGTATTGAACGTACGCCGCTGCGCCGATCATCGCGGCATTGTCCCCGCACAGATCCAGCGTCGGCATCAGAAGCCTGACCCCCATTTCATCGCAGGAGCGCTGCATTTCCCTGCGGAGCAGGGAGTTGGCGGATACACCTCCTGCCAGCGCGATGGTATCCCACCCCCGATTTCGGCATGCCTTCATCGCCTTTACGGTCAGGTGGCTGACCACAGCCATCCGGAAACAGGCGGCCAGATCAGCCCTGCTGTATGATTCACCGCGCTGCTCAAGCCCGTGCAGCAGATTGATAAAGGCAGTCTTCAGCCCTGAGAAGCTGTAGTTGTACTCCCCATCCGGATTTGGCTGGGGCAGAAGGTAGGCGTGAGGATCCCCTTCTTCCGCAAGCCTGTCCAGGTTTGGCCCGCCTGGATAGGGAAGGCCCAGCACCCTTGCCGCTTTGTCAAACGCCTCGCCCGCCGCGTCGTCCAGCGTCCCGCCCAGCAGGCGGTATCCGTCATCCAGCGTTTCCACCAGGTGGCTGTGGCCGCCGGATACCACCAGGCAGAGGAAAGGCGGCTTCAATTCCGGGTAGACCAGGTAATTCGCGCTGATGTGCCCATGGATATGGTTGACAGCGATCAGGGGCTTATTCAGGGCGTAGGCCAATCCTTTGGCATAGCTCACCCCCACGAGGAGGGCGCCGACCAGCCCCGGTCCCTTGGTAACAGCGACCGCGTCGAGTTCCTTCAATTCGATTTTCGCGCAGGACAGTGCGGCTCGGACCGTCGCATCGATCTTCTCGATATGGGATCTGCTGGCGATCTCCGGCACGACGCCGCCGTAAGGGACGTGCAGCAGGATCTGCGAAAACACCGCGTCCGAAAGGACTTTCCGCCCGTCTTCGACGACCGCCGCCGCGGTCTCGTCACAGGACGTCTCTATCGCCAGGATCCGGACAGGGCCGTGTTCGGCCGGGACGGCATGACCGTTCATGTCCTCACCCGTTTTCGTATCGCCTGAGCGCCAAATGAAAGAGCAAGGAGCACCAGGAACGGGAGAAGGATGCCCGGCAAGGCATTGATCGCATACGCAATAAAGAAAGGCTGCGGCATCAGCTGGATCATCAGGTCAGTCCGGGGGTCCAGCAGCCAGAGGTCATTTGGGAACGCTGTCTGATGGAGCAGGGTAAAAGCGCCGTCAAAATCGATCGTTGCCCAGACGCCCGCCAGCAACAGCAGGAGGACTGCGGCCATAAAGGCCAGCCGCGCACTTTTTGCCAGCACGCCGAACCGGAGACCCCGCAGGTCCGCGGGGACGCACAGGAGCAGAACAACCAGCAAAGCCAGGGGGATGACGAGGACCATCAGCAGTCCGGATAAGTCCGCCAAAGCCTTCACATCCTGGAGATGGACCAGTTCATGCTCATGAAACGCGGGCTGCATACCCCCGTCTTTCATCACCTCAAGCTGCGCCGTTTCCCTATCCCCGCTCAAGAAACCTGCGATAACCTCCGCCAGCGCGGGATATGATGAAGCGGAGACGCCCGACGCGCCGGTTTGGGCGTGTTCATGAAACAGGGATGATAGGATCTCAGGATTCAGCGCGGGGAGGAAAAGCAGGCGGGCAGCCATAAAAACAAACGCAGTCAGCAGGATCCCCGCCAGGAGAGGCATGACAAAAGGCTTTACGGCATCCGCTTCCCCCGCGCGGCCGCTGTCCCGATGAATCATCACTGCATCTTCAGGTAGGCGGTGATAAAGCCGTCCAGATTGCCGTTCATCACATCATCGATGTTTCCGGACTCAAATCCGGTCCGGTGATCCTTCACCATGGTATACGGCTGGAAAACATAGGAGCGGATCTGGCTCCCCCATTCGATTTTCTTCATCTCGCCCTTGATCTCCGCCATCTTTTCCTCATTCTCACGCTCGCGCAGCTCCAGCAGCCTTGCCTTGAGCATGCGGATGCACATTTCCTTGTTCTGTACCTGTGAACGTTCGTTCTGGCAGGAAACGACGATGCCGCTTGGCAGATGGGTCATCCTTACGGCGGAATCCGTCTTGTTGACATGCTGACCGCCGGCGCCGGTGGAGCGATAGGTGTCGATGCGGATCTCCTCAAAGTTGAGCTCAATGTCTCCTTCCCCTTCCATGATCGGCGCGACGTCAAGGGAAGCGAAGGAAGTGTGCCGCCTGGCATTGGAGTCAAAGGGGCTGATGCGCACCAAACGATGGACGCCTTTCTCGCCGCGAAGGAAACCGTAGGCGTTCTCACCGTCCACTTCAAAGGAAACTGATTTGACGCCCGCCTCATCCCCTTCCAGGTAATCCAGCAGGGTCATTTTGAACCCCATGCGCTCACAGTAGCGGGTGTACATCCGGTAGAGCATCTGGGTCCAGTCCTGTGCCTCGGTTCCCCCGGCGCCTGCGTGCAGGGAGAGGATGGCGTTGCTGCCATCATAATCGCCGCGCATCAGGGTCTCAAGCGACAGCGCTTCGATTTTTCCCTTCAGTTCCTGAAGTTCGCTCTCCACCTCACCGGCGGCATCCCCGTCATTCTCTTCCTCAGCCAGCTGAAGCATGACCTCCAGGTCGTCCCGCTGCTGCAGGAGGCTTGAATAATGGCTGATCTTGTTTTCCAGGTTCGTGATGCGCTTGTTGACCAGCGTTGAATGCTCCAGGTCATCCCAGAACCCCGGCGCCCCCATTTCTTCCTTCAGCTCAGTCAGCTCCTGAAGCATCTGTTCAATGTGCAGGCCGCCGCGGATCTCCTCCAGTTCGTCCCGAAGCTCAGCGAGGGTGATTTTTGTCTGTTCCAAACCCAGAATCATATTGCTCTCATCCTTATCATTCGCTCACGTGCAGGCCGTGGCATTGCTTGTATTTCTTTCCGCTGCCGCAGGGGCAGGGACTGTTGCGACCGATCTTTTCCCCGGGCTTGATCTTCACGGGCTGGCTTTTGTTCCTTGCCGTGCTGCCCGGTCCGGTCTCCGAGGTGACCCTGACGGCGGCCTTCCGCTCCTGCGGTTTCTGGATCTTCAGCTGGAAGAGGAAGCGGATCGTGTCCTCCTGGATCAGCCGCGACATCTCCTCGAACATGTCATAGCTTTCCATTTTGTATTCATTCACGGGGTTTTTCTGGGCATAGGCGCGCAGGCCGACGCCGTCGCGCAGCTGGTCCATCGCGTCGATGTGATCCATCCAGCGGTTGTCGACCGCACGCAGCAGGATGGAACGTTCCAGCTCGCGCATATCGATCCCCAGGGCACTGATCTCATCCCCGCGCCTTGCGTAGAAATCATCCGCCGCCTTCTTCAGGAACCCGGTCAGTCCCGTGCGGTCAAAGCCTTTGACCGCCTCCTCATTCGCCCGGATCGTTCCAAAGGGGACGCAGAGGCGCTCCACCTCTTCCCGCAGGCCTTCGATGTTCCAGTCCTTTACGTCACCCGCGCAGAAACGCTGCACCGCATCCTCCAGCAGCTTCCCGTACATGCCGGTGATGGTCTCCCGCATGTCCTGCCCTTCCAGCACCTGTCTGCGCTGGGTATAGATGAGACCGCGCTGCTGGTTCATCACGTCATCGTACTGGAGCACGTTCTTCCTGACTTCATAGTTGCGGCTCTCGATGCGCTTCTGCGCGTTTTCGATCTGCCTTGTCAGCATGCCGGCGGCCAGCGGCTCATTCTCGTTCATCCCAAGCTTGCCGATGAGCGGCTCGATGCGTTCACCGCCGAACAGGCGCATGAGGTCGTCCTCAAGGGAAATGAAGAACTGGCTGGATCCGGGATCGCCCTGGCGCCCGGCGCGGCCGCGGAGTTGATTGTCGATCCGCCGGCTCTCATGCCGCTCTGTGCCGATGATGTGCAGTCCGCCCAGGGCGACGACCCTGTCATGCTCAAGGTCAGTGGTTTTCCTATATTCTTCCTTCAGTGCCAGGAACCGGCCGCGGGCTTTCAGGACCTCCTCGGACACATCCTCGTTCTTGCCCGTCGCCTCTTCGATGATTTCCTCCGGGGTTTCCTCCTGTCGCAGGGTCCTGCGGGCCATGAAGTCCGGATTGCCCCCCAGAAGAATGTCCGTGCCGCGTCCTGCCATGTTGGTGGCGATGGTCACCGCGTTCAGGTGCCCCGCCTGGGCGACGATGGCCGCTTCCTTCGCATGCTGTTTGGCGTTGAGCACCTCATGGCGGATCCCCCGCATGGCGAGCATGCCGCTGATGTGCTCGGACACCTCAACGGAGATCGTACCGACCAGCAGGGGCTGTCCCGTCTTGTGGCGGCGCTCGATCTCTTCCACCACCGCATTGTATTTCCCTTTTTTGGAGCGGTAGACCATGTCGTTGAGGTCCTTGCGGATCATGGGCATGTTGGTGGGGACCTGGACAACGTCCAGCGAATAGATGCCCTGGAACTCCGCCTCCTCCGTCTTGGCGGTGCCGGTCATGCCGGACAGCTTCCTGTACATGCGGAAATAGTTCTGGAACGTGATGGTCGCAAGCGTCTTGCTCTCGCGTTCGACCTTGACATGTTCCTTGGCCTCGATCGCCTGGTGCAGCCCGTCTGAGTACCGCCGGCCGATCATCAGACGCCCGGTGAACTCATCGACGATCACGACCTCTCCGTTCTGGACGACGTAGTCCACGTCGCGCTTGAACAGCGCGCTGGCTTTCAGCGCCTGGATGAGGTGATGATTCAGCTCGCTGTTCTCCGGGTCGTTCAGGTTCTCGATGCTGAATGCCTGCTCGGCCTTGCGCGCGCCGTCCTCCGTAAACACCACGGCGCGGTCCTTCTCTTCGACCGTATAATCGACGTCGCGTTTCAGCCGGCTGACAAAACGGTCCGCGCGCTCATACAGGTCGGTCGATTTCTCCCCCTGTCCGGAGATGATCAGCGGAGTGCGGGCCTCGTCGATCAGGATGGAGTCGACCTCATCCACGATCGCATAGACATGCCCGCGCTGCACCATGTCCTTCCGGTACACCACCATGTTGTCGCGCAGGTAGTCAAAGCCCATTTCATTGTTGGTGCCGTAGGTGATATCGCTTGCGTAGGCATGCCTGCGCTGTTCATTGTCAAGGTCATGGATGATGACGCCGACCGTAAGCCCCAGGAAACGGAACAGCTTCCCCATGTCCTCCCCCTGGAATTTGGCCAGGTAATCATTCACGGTGACGATGTGCACCCCTTCGCCCGTCAGGGCGTTGAGGTAGGCGGGAAGGCAGGCGGTCAGCGTTTTGCCCTCGCCCGTTTTCATCTCGGCGATCCTGCCCTGGTGCAGCACGATGCCGCCGATCAGCTGGACTTTGAAAGGACGCAGGCCCAGGGTCCTCCTGGACGCTTCCCGGACGGCCGCGAACGCTTCCGGCAAAAGATCGTCGAGGGTCTCTCCGTTTTTCAGACGCTGCCTGAAGACGTCTGTCTGCGCCCTCAGTTCGCTGTTGCTCATTTTTTCAAACCTGGGTTCCAGCGCTTCAATGGCTTCCGCCTGTCTGCGCAGCGGCTTGAGCTGCGCTTCCTCGCCAAGCCCCAGGGAAGCTTTCAGTTTTTCAAACATGGCGTTCTCCTTTGGCGTATCGCCGCGGGAATTATACCATGCTCCGCACAGCAGGAACAAGGACGCAGAATGGGAAGTCAGGCTTGATAAGCTCAAGCGGCCGTATTACCCTGTGTCTGGGAGTGTGAAAGCCATTGCAGATCAGTCATCCGATCCCCCCGTTCATCCGCCCGGACAGCCTCGTGCTGATCCTGGGCAGTTTCCCTTCCGTGAAATCCAGGGAAACGGGATTCTACTACGACCATCAGAAAAACCGTTTCTGGTGTCTTCTCTCGACGCTGCTGAAGACCGGGACCCCTGATTCCATCCAGCAGAAACAATGCTTTTTATCCATACACCGCATCGCGCTGTGGGACGTGGTTCAGAGCTGTGAAGCGGCGGGTTCATCGGACAGCAGCATTCGGGATGTTCGGATCAACCCGATCAATGAGCTGCTTGCAGATTATAGGCTCCGTGCCGTCTTCCTCAACGGAAAGGTTGCGGGGAGGCTGTTTCTGGCAAATATTTCACTCAAGCCGGACATGCCTGTCCGCATCCTTCCCTCCACCAGCGCGGCCAACGCCTCCTGTTCATTGGACAAGCTCGCGGAGGAATGGAAAGTCATTCTCCCCTGTCTGAAATAAAACAGACCCTCCGCGCATCAGGCAGGAGGGCCCGCGGAATGAACCTGGCTTACAGGATGTGTTTCCGGAGGTCGGCCTTTTTCGCCGCTTTGACGTGGTCCAGGACGTACTGGGACGTGATGGCGAGTTCCACTTCCGGCATCTCATCACCGCCCGCGTTGAAGGAGATATCCTCCAGCAGTTCCTCAAACACCGCATGCAGGCGTCTGGCGCCGAGGTTCTCTCCGGCTTCGTTGAGGTTGCAGGCTGCCTGCGCGATCTGGACGAGGGCATCCTCTTCAAACGTCAGCCTGACCCTGTCCGCCCCCAGCAGGGCCGCATACTGCAGGGTCAGCGCGTTTTCAGGCTGGCTGAGGATCTTCACATAATCCTCCCGCGTCAGGCTCTTCAGCGTCACCTGAACAGGGAACCGGCCCTGCAGTTCAGGGATCAGGTCAGATACCTTGGCCACATGGAAGGCACCCGCCGCGATGAACAGGATAAAATCCGTACGGACAGCGCCGTGCTTCGTATTGACCACGCTGCCCTCCACGATCGGCAGGATATCCCGCTGGACTCCCTCCCGGGATACGTCAGGCCCTGAGGAGGCGCTGCTCCTTCCCGCGATCTTGTCGATCTCATCGATGAACACGATCCCGTGCTGCTCCGTCCTTCGGATCGCCTCTTCCTTGACCGCGTCCATGTCGATCAGCTTCTGCGCTTCCTGGTGGGTGAGGATCTTCCGCGCCTCCTTGACTTTTACCCTGCGCAGTTTGGTTTTCTTCGGCATCATCCCGCCCATCATGTCGCCGATGTTGATGGACGCGCCGCCGACTTCCAGCTGAGGGGCCCCTTCCTCGACCTCGATCTCAAGCTCCTCTTCTTCCAGTCCGCCGCTGCGCAGTCTCTGCAGCAGCTCCGCCCTGCGGCCGGTCAGCTTCTGTCGTTCTTCATCGCCCATGTCGGGTTCCTTCTGCCGGCCGCGAAGGAGCAGGTCGATCGGATTGGCGGCTTGTTTGGGCGGCGGGCTTGTCAGCAGGGTCAGCAATTGGTCCTCGGCCAGCACCTCCGCCCGGGCACGGATCCTCTCCTCATGTTCCCCCTGCACCATCCGCACCGCGTTTTCCGCCAGATCCCGGATGATGCTCTCCACGTCACGGCCGACATAACCGACTTCCGTGAACTTCGTGGCTTCCACTTTCACAAACGGCGCGTTGACCAGTTTCGCGAGGCGGCGGGCGATCTCCGTCTTGCCCACGCCCGTCGGGCCGATCATCAGGATGTTTTTCGGGAAGATCTCATCCCGCAGAGCCTCATCCACCCGGCTCCTGCGGTAGCGGTTGCGCAGGGCGATGGCGACCTGCCTCTTCGCCTCGTCCTGGCCGATGATGTAGCGGTCCAGCTCCCTGACGATCTCCCTGGGCGTAAGCTCGCGCGTCATCAGACGTCCTCCACGGTAATGTTCTCATTGGTAAACACGCAGATGGAAGCCGCGATGCGAAGCGCCTTCTCCGCGATCTCCGCAGCGGTCAGCTCAGTGTTCTGCGCGAGCGCGCGCGCCGCGGCGAGCGCAAAATTCCCGCCGGAACCGATCGCGCAGATACCGTCATCCGGCTCAATGACCTCACCGGTGCCTGAGATCATCAGCATCTGGGTCTGATTGGCGGCGATCAGCATGGCCTGGAGCTGACGCAGCGCTTTGTCCCCGCGCCATTCCCGGGCAAGGCTGACGGCCGCGCGTTCCAGGTTGCCGTTTGTCTGAACGAGCATTTCCTCAAACCGGTCGCTGAGCGTAAAGGCATCGGCGACCGAGCCGGCAAAACCGACGATGACCTGGTTGTTGTAGATCCGGCGCACCTTCCGCGCCGTGCTTTTGAAAATGGTGTTCTCGCCCATGGTGACCTGCCCGTCTCCGGCGATGGCGATCCTGTCAAACCGCTTGACGGCGCAGATCGTGGTCCCTCTCAGTTCCATGCTGTTCTCCTTTAAGCAAACGCTTCCAGCAGTGCTGACTTCATCCCGTCCAGGTCCTCAAGCGCGCGCTGCGCAAGGCGCAGATACCGCTGCTGTTTTCCGCTCACTTTCGCCTGAAGCGGCGGAAGAAGGCCGAAGTTGATGTTCATGGGCTGGAAATTGCGGTTGTTTGTGCTGATATAGCGTCCCAATGCGCCGATGGCAGTCGTGTCAGGGAACAGGGGATCCGCATGGCCCCTGAGCCGGGCGGCCATCGTGACGCCCGCTACCAGCCCGGACGCGATGCTTTCCACGTAGCCTTCGACGCCTGTGATCTGACCGGCGAAAAACCGGAAAGGGGATCCGATCATACCAAACTGTCTGTCCAGGAAACCCGGGCTGTTCAGGAAAGTGTTTCTGTGCATCATGCCGTATCGGGCAAACACTGCGTTCTCGCATCCGGGGATCAGCCCGAACACCCGCTTCTGCTCCGGAAACTTCAGCCTGGTCTGAAACCCGACGAGGTTGTACAGGGTCCCGGTCGCATCGTCCTGCCGCAATTGTACAACGGCAAAGGGTTCCCTGCCAGTCCCCGGATCCATCAGCCCGACCGGTTTCATCGGGCCGTAGGCGGCCGCCAGATAGCCCCGCCTGGCGATGGACTCGATGGGCAGGCACCCCTCAAACAGCAGGTTCTCCTCAAACCCTTTGACAGGCGCACACTGGGCGTCTGTCAGTTCGCCAATGAACCGGCTGTATTCCTCCTCGTTCATGGGGCAGTTGAGGTAATCATCCCCCCTGCCGTACCGGGACGCGCGGAAAACCTTGCCGTAATCGATGGAATCCGCGGTGATGACCGGCGCGGCCGCGTCATAGAAATGCAAAGTGCCCGACAGCTTTTCGATTTCCTCGGCCAAGCCGCCCTCAGTCAGCGGGCCTGTTGCGATGATGAAGGGCTCCTCCGGCAAGGCATCCATCCGCCCGCATTCAACGCAGATCAGCTTTTGGCTCCTGATCCGCTTCGTGACCAAGGCGGAGAACCCTTCCCGGTCCACGGCCAGCGCGCCGCCGGCCGGCACGCGGGTCTCATCCGCGGCGGAGATCAGCATCGAATCAAGCCTTCGCAGTTCTTCCTTCAGCAGCCCCGGCGCGTTTTCCAGCCTGTCGCCGCGAAGAGAATTGCTGCAGACCAGTTCGGCAAAATCCGATGACCGGTGAGCGGGTGTGAATTGATCGGGCTTCATGTCCGCCAGCCTGACCTGAATGCCGCGCCTGGCCAGCTGCCAGGCCGCTTCACAGCCCGCCAGCCCGCCCCCGACGACCGTCACGCGGGTTTCAGGCATGCTCCGCCTCCTCGGCCTCCTCCGCCTGTTCGTGATGCCGGCAGGTCTCGTTGCTGCAGAGGAGCCAGAGACTGTTTTTCCGATAGCGCTCCGTCATGAAGCTTTCGCAGACCGGGCATTTCTTCTCGGCGACCTTGTCCCATGAGGTAAAGCCGCAGTCGGGAAAGCGCTCGCAGCCGTAGAATTTCCGTCCCTTGCGCGTGGTCTTTTCCAGAAGGCCTGCCCCGCATTCCGGGCACAGCGCCTTGATATAGGTCAGGACCGGCTTCGTGCTCCGGCATTCCGGAAAGCGCGGGCAGGCCAGGAACCGGCCGTAGCGGCTCATCTTATAGACCATCATCGCGCCGCACTGCTCACAGGGTACGTCGGACACCTCATCGGGAATCTCGACCCTTTCCAGCTTGGTCTCAGCGTGTTCGACCATTTCGTGGAAGGACGGATAAAACTCCCTCAGGATCGATTTCCACTCCGTCTTTCCCTCAGCCACCTCGTCCAGCCTGTTCTCCATCTGCGCAGTGAACTCAAGGTCGACGACGGGCGCGAAGTATTCCAGCATGATGGCGTTCACCATCTTCCCGATCTGGGTGGGATACAGCTTCTTTTTCTCACGGGATACGTAGCCGCGGGAGAGGATCGTGCCGATGGTGGGCGCATAGGTTGAGGGACGCCCGATACCTTTCTCCTCCAGCGCGCGGATCAGGGAGGCCTCGGTGTATCTGCCCGGCGGCTGGGTGAAGCGCTGCTCGGTAAAAACGTCAAGGATCCTGACCGCGTCACCCTCCCTGAAATCCGGCAGGCTGCTCTGTACCTCCTGCCCGTTCTCGTCCGTTCCCTCTTCATACAGGGCGGTGAAGCCGGCAAACGTTTTATGCTCGGCATAATAGCGGAGCGTCACGCCCTCGGAGACCAGGTCAGCGGTGAAGGTCTCATAGACGGCGTCCTGCATCTGGCTGGCCAGGAAGCGTGAATAGATCAGGCGGTACAGCTGCAGCTGCTCCCGGCTCAGGTATGCCTTGATGCTCTCGGGCGTTCTTGCAGCGTCTGTGGGGCGGATGGCCTCGTGCGCATCCTGGGCGCGGCCGGACGCCTTGTATTCCCTCGCTGCCTTGGGAAGATACTTTTCGCCGTAGGTTTTTTCGATCATGTCGCGCGCTGAGGAGACCGCTTCCGCGCTGACGCGGACAGAATCAGTGCGGATATAGGTGACCAGGCCGACGCTGCCTTCACCGCCCAGCTCAACGCCCTCATACAGCCCCTGGACGACCTGCATCGTGCGGGAGGAAGAAAAATTCAGCTTTCGGCTGGCCTCCTGCTGCAGGGCGGAGGTCGTAAAGGGCGGGGCGGGGGCCTTGACCCGTTTCTTCTGTTTGATCTGGCCGACCTTAAAGGTACCGGCAAGGATCCTGTCCCGGATTCTACCGGCGCTCTTCTCATCCTTGACGGCGGTCTTCCTGCCGTTTACGGCGCTGAGCTTCGCGCGCAGGGGAGACTTTCCCGGCTTGCTGCTCCCGGCCGCGAAATCCGCGCTGATCTCCCAATACTCCTCAGGGATGAAGGCGTCGATCTCCTCCTCGCGCTCGGAAACAAGTCTGAGCGCGACGCTCTGTACGCGGCCGGCTGACAGGCCCTTCTTGATCTTCGCCCACAGGAGGGGACTGATCTGATAGCCTACGATCCTGTCCAGTGCGCGGCGGGCCTGCTGGGCGTTCACGCGGTCCATGTCGATGGATCGGGGGGCTTTGACAGCGTCCTTTACGTATTTTTTGGTGATCTCCTGGAACTCCACACGCATGGGCTTGCTGCCATCCAGTCCAAGTGCCTGGGCCAGATGCCATGAGATCGCTTCCCCTTCCCGGTCAGGGTCGGTCGCCAGCAGCACCTGGCTTGCGCCTTTGGCCAGCTTTCGAAGCTTGGCAAGGATCTCCCCCCTGCCGTGGATGGTGATGTACTTGATGGCAAAATCCTCGTCCGGCTGAATCCCGAACTGGGATTTCGGCAGGTCACGGACGTGCCCCTGCGAAGCCTCGACTTTATAGTCCCTTCCTAAAAAACGCGCCACAGTGCGCGCTTTGGCAGGGGATTCAACAATGACCAGTTTATAACTTCTTGCCTGCAAAAAAGCCTCCAGCGATCGTCATCTTCGTGCCTGCCTGAACACACGGCCGGGAAGGGAATCGATCAGTCCAAATAGTTCCAGCTGCGTGATCATCACATTCAGCTGCGGCGCCGGGACCTCAAGGAGCTCCAATAATTCGTCAAAGCCCCTGGGTTCATCGCACAGCGCATCATATAGCCTGCGCTGCTGGTTTGTCAAATCAGGCATCGGGAGCTCCAGCTGCTCAGCGCCTTGTCCATGCTGCCAGCCCATGTCCTCCATGATGTCCGCAGCCGAGGTGACAAGGCGAGCCCCTTCACGGATCATGCGGTGGGGCAGCTCGCTGCCCGGCAAGCCCACCTGACCGGGCAGCGCGAACACTTCCCGTCCCTGCTCCAGCGCGTGCCCAATGGTGATCTGGGTGCCGCTCTTCTCTCGCGCTTCGATCAGCACGACCCCGTGGCTGAGCCCAGAGACCAGGCGGTTCCGGAAGGGAAAATGAAAGGAGAGCGGTTCGGCGCTGGGGTGAAACTCACTGATCAATGCCCCGCCCTGACGGATCATCTTTTCTGCAAGGTCGGCGTTTTCCTGCGGATATACTCGGTTGATGCCGGAACCCAGAATGGCGATGGTCCTTCCGCCGCCGTCCAGCGCGCCCTCATGCGCCGCGGTATCGACCCCCCGGGCCAGGCCGCTCACCACGGCGACGCCGTTTGCGGCCAGATCCCTCGCGATGCGGAAAGCCTGGTCCCGTCCGTATTTTGTCTCGCGGCGGGATCCGATGATCGCGATGGCGCGTTCCTCATGCTTTATCATCCTTCCCCTGTAAAACAGCAGATCTGGGGGATCACCGATCTTTTCAAGCAGGTCCGGAAAATCCCGATCACCAAAAACCGTCAGCGAGATCCCGCTGCGGATGAGGGACTTTTCGATCCTTTCCAGGCCTTTTGTGCGCAGGTCAGCCAGTTCGGCATATGCCTTGCTCCCCGTGACCATCGCCATATCCGGCGTGAACCCGTCAAAGACCGCTTCCGCGGACCGGTATGTTTCAAGCAGGCGCTTCCGATTGCTGAAACTCAAGGACTCACTGCAGGAAAGCCAGACCCGGCAAAGCCTTTCCCGTGTCTCAGGCATGCCGGTCACCCCAGTATTTTCCGTCCAGCATGCGGTACTGAACGGCTTCCGCCATCGCGGCCAGCCCGACCGTCTCCTCGTTGGCCAGGTCGGCGATGGTCCTGGCCACCCTGATGAGCCGGGTATAGGCGCGCATGCTCATCCCATAGCGTTTCACCGCGTTTTGAAGGAGCGACAGCGCATCGGGCATGACGTTCGCTGCGCTCTCCATGTTTTTGCCGCGCATCTGCGCGTTGGTGCGGATCCCTGTTCCATGAAAGCGCTTTGCCTGAAGGTCTCTCGCCGACCGGACCCTTCCCCTGACCTCAAGGCTGCCCTCCGTCGCCGGCCCTCTGACGATCTCCTCCACAGGCACCGCGTCCACCTCCACCTGGATGTCGATGCGATCCAGCAGGGGGCCGGAGATCCTGTCAAGGTACTTCTTGATCTCATGGCTGCCGCAGCGGCAGTGGTGCGTCTTGCTGCCGAAGTAGCCGCAGGGGCATGGATTCATGCTGGCGATCATCATGATCCGCGACAGGTACTGCGTGTGCGCCTTCACGCGGGAAATGGTGATCTCGCCGTCCTCCAGCGGCTGGCGCAGCGCTTCCAGGATATGCCGCGGATACTCCGGCATTTCATCCAGAAACAGGACGCCGTTGTGCGCGAGGGATACCTCACCCGGCAGGGCGCGGGTCCCCCCTCCGATGAGCGAGGCAAGGGACGCCGTGTGATGCGGGGAACGGAACGGCCGCTGAGTGATCAGCCCTGAACCGGGCTTGAGCACGCCTGCCGCGGAGTGGATGCGGGTCGTCTCAAAGGCTTCCTCCTGCTTCATTTCCGGCAGCAGTCCGGGCAGGCAGCGCGCCAGCAGCGTCTTTCCGGAGCCCGGTGTCCCGATGAGCAGGAGATTGTGTCCGCCGGCAGCCGCGATCTCCAGCGCGCGCCTGGCGGCCTGCTGTCCGCGCACCTGGGACAGGTCCGTATCATATGTGCTGCCTGTCAGGCAGTCTTCATAGTTCCTCTGGATCTGCGCCGGGATATGCAGCTTGCCGGAAATGTGCTGCGCTGTTTCATACAGGCTGGAAGCGGGGTACACCTCCATCCCGCTGACCACCTCGACCTCCCTGGCGTTGTCCCTGGGCAGGATGACTTTGCGGATGCCAAGTTCATGCGCGAGGATCACCATGGACAGCGCCCCGTTCACCGGGCGGAGTTTCCCGTCCAGGGCGAGCTCCCCGAACAGCAGGGTGTCCTCTATGCCGGGCGCCTGCAGCTGTCGGCTGGCCAGAATGACCGCGATGGCGATGGGCAGGTCGAAAGCGCCGCCCTCCTTGCGCAGGTCGGCAGGCGAGAGGCTGACGACGGTATGCCCGATGGGCATGATGAATCCGCTGTTTTTCAGCGCTGCGCCCACCCGGTCCCGGCTTTCCTTGACCGCGGCGTCAGGAAGACCGACGAGGTTGAACTGGAAACTGCTGGCCGAGGTGATGAAGGCCTCCACGCTGACCGGTTCTCCCTGGATCCCATTGAGCGCCATGCATTTCGTCCGCGCAAGCATTTGAAGGTCCCTTTCTCAGTAGTAGAGCCAGTTCGGGAACCATTTCATCGCGTCCAGCCAGGCTGTGGAAACCCTCATGCCGCTGAGGTATGGGAAGAACGCGGCGAACAGGATCAGGGCGATGGCCGGCAGGCCGATCAGGAGCGCTTTCCCGGCCCGTTCATTCCGTTTCATCAGGCAGCTGACCAGAAGGGTGATGCACAGGATGATGAAGGGGACGGAAGGAAAATAATGGTAGATATAGGTGCCGCGGGGCACCAGGATCCACGGCAGGTATTGGGCCGCGAAGGCGACCAGCAGCATTACAGGACGTCTGTCTCGGCGGAGCGGTTCCGGCATGCGGATGATGCCGGCATATGAGACAGCCCTGTAACCGGCAAGAACAGAAACCAGGATGAGCGCTATAAGGCCGCCCCACCAGACCAGGGGATTGCCGAAGGAGAGGATGGTGCTGGCCGTACCGTTGGCCACTCCGCCGGAATAATAGTACATCGGTTTGATGATCAATGGCCACTCATACCACGGGGAGCTGAAAAAGTGATCCGCCCCAAGGCCCTTGGCAGAATGGTAACTGAACATCCCTTGATTCGCGCTGATGACCTTCCTGACGGTCAGCCCGCCGGGCGTGCTGATGAATACCGGGATATAAGACAGATAATAGATCACCGCCGGGACCGCAGCGAAGAACAGCAGGCACCAAAGGGCTGTCATCAGGGTGTTCCTGAACCATTTTTCAGCGTATGCCTTCGCCTTTTCCGCTTTGTCCCCCAGCGCGTCAAGCTCCTTGCGCGTCAGTTTCGCGCAGGCAAGGCCCCTGAGCGCCGTCCTGACGACCGACCAGAAAAACAGCACGGCCAATCCTGCGCCGGCGTAGATCCCCGTCCATTTGCTCGCGATCGCAAGCCCCATCATGAGCCCGGAGAAGAACAGGGACGGCAGGGTCTTTTTGAGCGGCCGCAGGATACAGTCCATGTCCATCCAGCGGAACATGAAGTAATAGGCATAGATGATGAACAGGGTCGCGAAGCTGTCGATGGTGGCGATCCGGGTCTGTGTGAAGTGCATGAAGTCAAAGGCCATCAGAAGCATCGCGAACACTCCGAATCTCTTGCGGCCGGTAAACTGCCTGCCCAGGAGGTACAGCCCGGGCAGCATGAGCACCCCGGCCAGAGCGCCCGCGAAACGCCATCCAAAGGGCGTCATGCCGAAAACCATCACGCTGAAGGTCATCAGCACCTTCCCCAGCGGGGGATGGCTTGTCTCATAGATCGCGCTGGGCTCCTCGCCCAGCAGCGCGTTGCGCTGCTCGTAGGCCGTGCGGGCATGGTAGATCTCGTCAAAGTACATGCTGTTGTACCAGCTGGGCGGGCCGGAAAGCGTTCCCTGCTCGTCAGCCAGCCGTTCAGCGCCGGGGGACGCCGGGGAGAGCGGGATGTTCTGCCCCGTATTCAGATCCTGAGCGGCCGCCTCCATCAGCGTGAGCTTCGCGCCTGTTGCGGTCAAGCGGATATAGCGGCCTGACAGTTCCTGCGGAATGCCGAAATAGGAGACCGATCCGTCAGGGGACCGGGAAGCCTGGCTGAGCGTCCTCCAGGCGAAGCAGTCACCGTACTGGACCCGGGCGGGGTATGACACCCAGTCTTCGCCGTTTTCACTGATCTCTACGGTGAACCCACTGTCCTGCCAGTGGATCCCGGGAAACATCAGGAACATGAACGAGCGTGTCTCCCCCAGGTCCAGCGTTGCTGAGACGTTTTCACCGCCGGATACCCAGGGCGTCTGGGGAGAAACCGTGGAGCCAAGGTTGACAAAGGCCAGGATGGCGTACAGGGCCGTGATGCCAAGGATGATCGCCGCGTCCTTCCGGCCGGGCTTCGCTGCGTGAGGGGTGTCGGCAAGGAACGCAAAGCGGTCATCCCGCCTGGTTTCACCGCGCATGATCAGTTTCCGTCTGAGAGGGCGGGCCTGTGAATCCGGACGGGTCAGCTCCATCCCCAGGTAGAGCGCATAGGAGGCGACGGGGAGGCTGAACGCGGACAGCGCGTATTCCAGCCAGGCGGAATCGCTGAGGAGCCCCGCCATGGGAGCGGAAAGGTTTCCCGAAGCGCCGCCGATCCGTACGCCCCGGTCCAGTGCGACGCCGGAATTGAGGAAGCACAGCGCGGTGACGCAGATCAGCAGGAGGAGAAGCCGCCGGTCGCGCCTTATGACGTATGCCAGCGTCAGCAGGGATACGGCCAGGAAAAGATAGCGCTCATGCATCATGACGCCCAGCACGAAAAAGAGGGTCAGGAGAACACCGGCCATGAGGGAAAGGTTCTCCGCCTTTTTCCCCCTGACGTATTGCCAGGAAACCATCAGGAAGGAAGAGACCATCAGCAAGGTACCCTGAAGCGAAAAGCTCATCGGGAACAGGGTGACAAGCGCCGGAATCAGCGCGGCGAGCAGGGGCGCTTCCTTTATAAGCGATTTGGCAAGTTTCTCTTCACCGGAGGATTTACTTCCTTGCCACAGGAAGACTGCCGTCGGGATCAGCAAGACGAACAAGCCCGTCAGCCGCAGCAGGAAGGGCGCGGGACCGGCAATGCCTGTCCAGTTCCTGCCGAACAGGAAATACAGGTTTGCCGCGTTGACAGAGGCGTAGTTGTAGTACCCCATGGTGTCCCCGTAATGGGAGAAAAGCCACGGGATCCCGTTTTGCTCATTGAAGAAGGGCAACGCGACCGCCGCGGCGGTAAGGATCGACAGCAAGATCCCGATGAGCACGCTGCGCAGCAGCGCTTTCCTGTCCTTCTGCCAGAACCACTCCATCACCAGGGCCAGCAGCCCCAGCGGACCTGCCATCAGCGCCTGAGGCTTCATCAGGACCGCCAGCACGTAGACCGGCAGCGCCGCCTGCCAGCGTCTTGCGCTGATCATAAGAACTGCGATCATCAACAGCAGCGAGGGCACGCTGTCGACCTGCCCCCAGGCGGAACCGATCAGGTATGGCAGCGGGCTGAAGGCGTACAGCATGGCCAATAGCAGCGCCGCGCGGTGGCTGACGCTCTTTTTGGCGATCAGGTAGAGCAGCGCGACAATGCCCATATCAAAGAACATCGCGGGCAGCTTGACCATCATCTCCGTAGCGCCGGTGCCAAGCGCCCTGCCGATCAGCCCCAGCGGCCACAGGACCAGCATATATCCCGGCGGATAATCGCTCAGGGTATCGGTGAGGTAGAATCGCGCTGGCCCGATCTCCGCCATCTGGTTGGCCCATGCCCTGAAACAGTTTATATCGACAGGGAATCCCGGCACGATCCAGGCGATGAGCAGCCTTGACAGAAACGCGAAAAGCAAAAGCGAGAAGAATTCAAGATACTGCTGCCGATTGCTTTGTGACAGCACGCTCTGTGCATGCCGCTCAACCCCGGATGCAAAGAACAGAAGCAGCAGCGCGCCGAACACCGTCATCACCAGCAGCCAGGGCGCGGCAGGCCGTGCCTGTGCGGCAGCCGCATCCGGCACATCGATCTGCGCCTGCTCCTGCTGATCCCAGGATTCAGCATAGGATCCATCGGGCACGTCCTCCACGGCCATCAGGGAGAGCCCGTCGAACTCAGCAAAGCCGGCGGACTCGCCCGAGTAACCGCCAAGGCGGGCGAACAGAGTCACCTCCCGCTGCTTGCTGCCCGTCCTGCCGTACAGCGTCATGCTTTCCCACTCGCCCTGCGTGTCATATACAGGGTCTGAGAAAACATAGATGCCCCCAACGGACAGGTTGGCCCCGCGGCCCCCGTCCGCCAAAGCGCGGATAAACCCGCTGAAGCGGTAAAGGGTATCCGGGCTGACCTGAACAGACTGGACAAAGCGGGCGTCGTTGGGCGAGTGATTGTCGATCCGGATCCCGCTGCCGCTCTTTCCCTCCGTCACGGAAAAGTCCGTGATGTCCGGGTCATTGAAATAGGACTCCGGCAGCCAGTGCTCGGGCAGCAGTTCCGCGCTGACCAGTTCAAACTCGCCGTTCTGAAGCAGTTCGACCCCCGTTTTGACAGGCTTGGTTTGACGCACTGCCAGAAACCAAATCAATGCCAGGGCCAGCACCGCGGCGGCCAGCAGCAGGACGGGTCTCTTCCCTTTCATTGTTTCTCCTCAGTTTTCATGCAGGATGTCCGGAAAATACAGCACGCCGGCGCGGGTGATCTCCAGGCAGCCGATCCGGTACGGCGAAGGCTTTTCTGACAGATACGCACGTACCGCGTTTTTCAGCTTCATCCGCTTGTCGCGCGTGATGCTGTCCAGCCCGGAACCCAGCCTGCCTTCCGGGCGGTACTTGACCTCTATGAAACACAGGATCTCCCGATCGCGGGCGATGATGTCGATCTCCCCATGCACTGTGCGGAAACGCGTCTTCAGGATGCGAAGACCCTGCCGCGAAAGATACTCCGCGGCGAGGCGTTCTCCCATCAGGCCTGTCTGATAACCGGTCATCAGCGAAGTATCCTTTTCAGGAAAGTCATGCGGTGCTCGGGACAAGGCCCAAATGCCCTGACAGCCTCGGCGTGCGCTTTTGTCCCATACCCCTTGTGGGATGCGAACCCATACGCCGGGTAGAGGCGGTCCAGCGTCTGCATTTCCCTGTCCCTGGAAACTTTTGCGACGATGGACGCGGCGGCAATGGCGTAACTGACCGCATCGCCGTGAATGATGGCCCTTTCCTCCCCGTCAAGACCGACGTCAGTGACTGCGTCGATGAGAAACAGACGGACGGGCGCCCCTGCCGCGGCGCGGCGCATGGCCAGCTTTGTCGCCTGGAGAATGTTGATCCCATCGATCTCCCGGGCTTCAGCTCTGCCTGTCCCGACAAAGATGGCATGCCGGAGGATCTGATCATACAGCAGCTCCCGCTGTTTTTCGGACAGGGCTTTTGAATCATACACGCCCTCGATCCTGGGCGCTCTGGGCATCACCACGCAGGCTGCCGTGACACAGCCCGCCAGAGGCCCCCGCCCTGCCTCATCGATCCCGGCAAAGCACAGGCCCTTGTCCCACAGCGCTTCATCATGGGCGTAGACGCCCTTGATGCGTTCAGCCTTCGTCAATCGCGCCTCCACCGGGAGCTTCCAGCGTGATCCGTCCCAGGAGGCCTGCGCGGAACTCATCCAGCACGCAGACGGCCCCCCGTTCCAGATCCTTTTCACCGCCTTTGAGCAGGAACCCTCTGGACATACAGATCTGTTCCATCAAGGCCTGCCCCCGCAGCGCACGGTCCTTGATCAGGTAGCGCGAAACAACGCCTTCCGGCGCGATGAGCATCAATTCATCCAGCAGCTGCATGGAAAGGTTGTACACGTCCAGCACTTCATCCCGTATCGCGGCGATGTACGCCAGTCTGCGGGCGGCGGCCGGATCATCCAGCTTTGGCCAAAGCAATCCGGGGGTATCCAGCAGCTCAAGCATCGGCGCGGCCTGGATCCATTGCGGGGCGCGGGTGACGCCCGGCCTGTCCTGCACCCTGAAGGCAGCCCGCCCTGCCAGAAGATTGATCAGTGTGCTCTTTCCCACGTTCGGCACGCCCAGGATCATCGCGCGGACGGGCTTTGCGATGCCGCGCTCTTTTGCGCGCAGGCTTGTCTCTTCCGTCAGTTTCTCAAGGGTTTTCAGGATCTGCGCCTTTCCGCTGCCCATTTTGATCGCCATGGCGGTCTGGCCTTGCTTCCGGAAGAAACCGAGCCACCTGGCAGTTGTTTCCGGATCGGCAAGGTCTGCCTTGTTCAGCAGCAGCAGGGACGGTTTGTTCCTTCTCAGGTCATCGATCTCCGGATTCCGGCTTGACAGAGGAAGCCGGGCGTCGCAGATCTCGATCACCGCGTCCACGCGCTTGAGCTGTTCCAGCAGCAGACGCCGTGCCTTTGCCATGTGACCGGGATACCAGGCGATCACCTGCTGCAATTTTATGTCCTCCTTAACCGGATGAATAAAAAAATACCATGCTTTCACACCGTTTGCAAGAAAGCGGGGCTCATGGCGGTTGACACCTGACAAATCCCGATGATAAGATGGGCCATCGGCTTTGACGAAGGACAACCCCCTGACAGGAGCGCCCGTCAGAGAGGGCGGCAGCAGCTGAAAGCCGCCCGGCGCGCTATGGGGCATTCACTTCCGAGCCGCCCGGCAGAACAGAGTAAGCCTGGCCGTTCACCCGCGTTAGGGGATGAAGCGCGCGTTTGCGCGAAAATTGGGTGGTACCACGCTGACCAGGCGTCCCATGCGAAGGCATGGGCGCTTTTTTGGAGGCTGAATCATGCAGGAACGCTTAAGGATCCTCAAGGCATCGGCAGAGGCGGCAATTTCGGCCGCTGAAAGCACGGAAACCCTCACAGAGATCAGGCATCAGTACCTCGGGAAAAAGGGTGAGCTGACCCTCATCCTCAAGGAGCTTGGCAGCCTTGACCCGGAGGAGCGAAAACAGATCGGGAAGGCGGCCAATGAGGTCAAGCAGGCCATCACCGACATTTTGGCCCTGCGGGAAGAAGCGCTTGCCGGCGAGGGATCCTGCATCCAGGGCGCGATCGACCTGACGCTGCCAGGCCTTCCCCCGGTTTCAGGCGGGCTGCATCCCATCACACAGATGTGCTACGACCTCAATGACGCGTTCCTTTCCCTCGGGTTCGAGGTCTTCTCCGAGGATGAGATCACCAGCGAAAAATATGGCTTTGACAACCTGAACTTCCCCCCGGATCATCCTGCGCGGGATACGATGGACACCTATTGGCTGGCAGGCTGTGAAGGGAAGACCGGGGCCGAGCGGCTCTGCCTGCGGCCGCACCTGACGGGTGCCAGCGTCAGGTATCTGAAAAAACACGGCGCGCCCGCCCGCTTCGTCTATCCGGGCAGGGTGTACCGAAACGAGAATACAGACGCCCGGCATGAACGCGCGTTTTTCCAGTATGAAGCGCTGATCGTCGAGAAGGATTTCGCGTTCGCTTCAGGACAGCTCCTGATGCGCACGATCCTTGAAAAAGTGTTCGGGAGAGCCGTTGACATCCGCATACGGGCAGGCTTCTTTCCCTTTGTGGAACCGGGGTTTGAGATCGACATGAAATGCCTCGTCTGCGGCGGCAAGGGATGCAAGGTCTGCAAGCACGTCGGCTGGATCGAGGTGATGCCGGGCGGCACGCCGCATCCAAACGTCCTCAGGGCAGCGGGCCTTGACCCTGATGTTTGGTCCGGCTTTTACATCAACATCGGCCTGGACCGGCTGGTCATGATGCGCTACGGCGTTGACGACGTACGCCTGTTCCACAGCGGGGACCTCCGCTTCCTCAGTCAGTTCAGATAAGGGAGTAAAGATATGAAAGTTTCGCTCAACTGGCTGCGCCAATATGTAGAGCTCCCCGGGAGCCTGACAATAGATCAGCTTTGCCATGACCTGACCATGAGAACGGTCGAGGTGGAAGGCGCGGAGAGCCCGGCCAAAGCGCTGGAAGGGATCGCCGCGGGCGTCATCACCGACATCCAGCCCCATCCGCAGGCGGACATGCTCAGGGTATGCCAAGTCGACGTCGGCAATCCCGAACCCGCCGTCATCGTATGCGGCGGGACCAACATCCGCATCGGCATGACAGCCGCCGTCGCGCTGCCCGGCGCCAGGGTCCGCTGGCACGGGGAAGGCGAGCCGGTCGTCATCAAGCCGACAAAGCTCCGCGGCGTAAAAAGCGGGGGGATGATCTGCGCGGCGGCTGAAATGGAACTGGACGGCCTGTTCCCTGAGGGCGGGGAGCATGAGATCCTGGACCTGTCCGATTTCCCCGCCAAGCCGGGGGATCCTGTCGCCCTGGTGCTGGGCCTTGATGATATCGTGCTTGAGATCGACAACAAGTCCCTGACCAATCGCCCGGACCTCTGGGGGCATTACGGGATCGCCAGGGCGCTTTCCGCCACCTATGCCTGCCCCCTGA
>CAZVSG010000002.1:49302-59322 GCA_964629345.1 uncultured Christensenella sp.
GCCCGACGGCGTGCCGGAATACCCCGTGGGCATCCTCAACACGCAAAGATGCCGCCGCTATGCCGGCCTGGTCTATGAAGGCCTGGATAATGCCCTGTCCCCTTACTGGCTGAGGCTGGCGCTGTGGACCGCGGGGGTGCGCCCCATCAGCAGCCTGGTGGACATCACCAATTACACCATGCTGGCTGTCGGCCAGCCGACGCATGGCTTTGACCGGAACAGCATCCGCCGTGAGATCATCGTCCGCAGCGCCCGCAGCGGCGAGCAGCTGACCTTGCTGGACGGGCAGACGCTGTGTCTTTCTCCGGAAGACCTGGTGATCTGCGATACGGAAGAACCCGTTGCCCTGGCGGGCATCATGGGCGGGCAGAGGGATTCCATCCTCAAAGACACAAGCGAAATGCTGCTTGAAATCGCCAACTTTGAGCCGATCGGCATCCGCCGCAGCGCGGGCCGCTTCCAGATCCGCACGGAATCCGCCATCCGCAATGAAAAGGGGCTTGACACCCAGCGGGTCGACCTGGCGATGGCGGTGGCGGACAGCCTGATCCGTAAGCTTTATCCCGAAGCGAGACTGACCGCTTATACCGACAGGTATCCGGTCAGGACAGAGGAACTGAAGATCCATGTCAAGCCGGACTGGCTCAGCACGCGGCTTGGCAGGGGGCTTGGCATCCAGCAGATCAGCGACCTGCTCGCACCGCTTGGATTTGGCATCAGCAGGGAGGCTGACGGGCTGACCGTCGCAGTCCCTTCCTGGCGCGCGACCGGGGACATCAAATACCAGGATGACGTTCTGGAAGAGGTCGCCAGGATGATCGGCTACAACCAGTTTGATTTCATCGCGCCGGCCGTTCTGCTCACCGGGGCCGTCAGCCAGCCCAGGGTGCTGCTGGAGAGAAGGATCCGCGAGTACCTCTCCTTCCAGTGCGGCATGCAGGAAGTCTTTACCTATCCCTGGGTGAGCCAGAAATTCGTTTCTGCCGCCGGCATCCAGCCGGAAAGCTGCCTGCAGCTGGCCACGCCGCCTTCCCCGGATACCGCCTGCCTGCGGCCGTCGCTTGTCCCCGGGCTTTTGGCGACCGCGGCGCTGAACATGAAGTATTCAGAGGAATTCAGCATCTATGAGATGACACAGATCTTCACCCCGGGCAGCACCCATCCAAGCGAAGCGGGCGAATCCCTTCCCCTTCAGCGAAAGTTCCTTGCCGCGGGCTTTGTCGGCGCAGACCCGAGGACCCTGTTCAGGGCGGCAAAAGGCGTCCTTGAGCGTCTCCCCCGCGCCGTGATGGCCGAGCCCATGACCTTTGAGCAAAGGGAGAAACCAGCCTGGGCCGATCAGAAAGCATGGCTGAACGTCCTGTTAAACGGAGAGGTCATCGGTTCCCTGGGGATCGTCGCACGAAAAACCGCGCGGGCGGCGGACATGAAGCGGGGGCAGACCGCGCTGTTTGAGATCAATGCCGACATGATCCTGCCCCTGCCTTCCCGCAGCAACAAGTACATAAGCCTGCCCATGTATCCCCTGGTGGAGCAGGATTTCTCCGTGACCCTTGACGAGAGCGTCTCATGGCAGCAGATCGCCGCCCTGATCCAGGGCAGCGTGAGGAGCATCGATTTCATTGAGGAATACCGGGGAAAACAGATCCCGGAGGGGAAAAAGTCGATCATGTTCAGGGTCCGCTTCGGCTCAGACGCGGGGACGATGACGGCCGCACAGATCGAGGAGAAGATGCACAGCATCATCAAGAAGCTGGGCAGCCTGGGCGGCGAAGTCCGGAAATGACCGGGTTCATGATCCGATAGGAACAGATCCCATCAACCGACAAGCCGCCCCGGCAGAGGCGGCTTGCCTTTATGATGATTCGTTTTTCCTGTTCAGATGCTCAGGCCCTCCCCTTCGGGCAGCGTATCGATCACGGCGTCCATCAGCTTTTTGAACGTCCCCTTCACCGCCTCGCCGGCCGCCAGCACTTCCTCATGGTTTATGGGAGTGTCAAGGATCCCGGCCGCCATGTTGGTGACGCTGCTGATCCCAAGCACCCGCATCCCGCAGTGCCTGGCGACGATGGTCTCCGGCACCGTGGACATCCCCACCAGGTCCGCGCCCAGGATACGCACCATGCGGATCTCCGCCGGTGTCTCAAAGCAGGGGCCGTTCATCCAGCAGTAAACGCCGCTCTTGACATCGATCCCGAGTTTCTGCCCCTCCCTTACGGTAACGCGCCTTAACTCAGGATCATAGGCGGCGGTCATGTCAGGAAAGCGGGGGCCGAACTGAGAAAGATTCCTGCCCCTTAAGGGATTGCGTCCGGACAGGTTGATAAAGTCCTCCAGCACGACCAGATCCCCTGGCCGGTATCCCTCATTGACAGCCCCCGCGGCGTTGGTGATGATCAGGGTCTTCACCCCCAACAGGCTCATCACGCGCACCGGCAGGGTGACCTTGTCCATGCTGTACCCCTCATAGCTGTGAAACCTGCCCGACATCACCAGCACCCGTTTGTCCCTGACCGTGCCGACCACGAACTTCCCGGCGTGGCCCGGGACCGTGGAGACGGGAAAGGAGGGGATCCCGGCATAACTGATTTCTGCCGGCTCCATCAGCTGCTCCTCATACCCTCCCAGGCCGCTGCCCAGGATGACGGCGACCTCCGCCGGCCCACAGCTGTTCAGAACGGCGTTTGCTGCCTTCCTGATGCTTTTCATGTCCATCAGGATAAATCCTCCAGTTCCTTCGTGAAAGAGTCCGCGCCGTAGCGCGCATCCAGCCCAAAGCATTCGGCGATCGTCGCGGCGACGTCCGCGAAAGACCCCCGGTCACCCAGGTGCTTGTGGCGCTCCGCTCCCCTCCGCCAGGCGAGCAGGGGCGCGTATTCCCGGGTATGGTCTGTGCCACGGAAGGTCGGGTCGCACCCATGATCCGCCGTGATCAGAAGCAGGTCGTCTTCCCCCATTCTGGACAGGATCTCGGGGACAGCAGCGTCAAAATCCGCCAAAGCTTCCGCGTAGCTCTTTACGTCCCTGCGGTGGCCGTGCACCATGTCAAAATCAACCAGGTTGACAAAGAGCAGGCCGCCAAAGTCCCGGTCAAGAAACTTCATCATCGACCCGATGCAGGCCCTGTTCCCCGCGGCATGATCGCTCTGGGTGATGCCGCGGCACGCGAAAATGTCCTCTATCTTCCCTACACCGATCACGTCATGACCGGCGGCCTTGAGGTCATCCAGGATGGTTCTCCCGGTCGGCTCCAGCGAGAAATCCCTCCGCGCCGCCGTCCGTTTGAACGCTCCGGCCCTCTCTCCCGCGAAAGGACGCGCGATGACCCGGCCGACGGCGAGGTCCCCGGTGAGCATGGTACGGGCGATCCTGCACATCTCATAGAGCCGTCCATTGGAAATGATCTTTTCATTCGCCGCGATCTGAAAGACGGAATCCGCCGAGGTGTACACGATGGGGAACCCGGTGCGAAGGTGCTCCTCGCCCAGCTCATCAAGGATGGCCGTTCCGCTGGCCGCTTTGTTCCCGATGGTTTTCCGGCCGATCGCCATTTCATACCGTTTGATGAACTCGGCAGGGAATCCATCGGGAAAGGTCGGGAAAGGCTTTGCGGTCCAAAGCCCCGCGATCTCCCAGTGCCCGGTCGTCGTATCCTTGCCCGCAGAGCGTTCCGCAAGCCTTGCGCTCAGGCCCCTCGCATTCAGATGCGGCGGCAGTCCGCTCTGGCTGATGTGGCCCAGGCCAAGGCGCTCCAGGTTGGGCAGGCGCAGGCCGGTCGCCGCGACGGTGTTCCCGATGGTATTGGCGCCCTCATCCCCGTAGGCGGCCGCATCCGGCAGAGACCCCGCCCCCACGGAATCCAGGACGATCAGCAGCACTCTTCTCATATGTCACCCTCCGCGTGTATCATAGCGGTTTACGCGGATTTGAACAAGGGTTATGCAAAAGCGGAAGAAAGAGTATACTCTGTGCACGTGAGGTGAACTGATGGATTTTATCGCATCCTCGGCCTTCGGTCTGGAAGGCATCGTCAAAAAGGAACTGGCTGATCTTGGGATCAATGCCGTGGGTGAGCAGGGCGGCGCAAGATTTTCTTCGGATATGGCAGGTGCGTTCAAAGCCAACCTGTGGCTGGCCTGCGCCGACAGGGTCCTTCTGGTCCTGAAGGAAGGAAAAGTCTTCAGCTTCCAGGAACTGTTCGATTTCGTCCAGTCGGTCAATTGGGAGGACGTTCTTCCGCAGAACGCCTCGTTCCCCGTCAGCGGCAACTGCGTGCGCAGCAAGCTGATGAGCGTGAGCGATTGCCAAAGCATCACCAAGAAGGCGATCGTGGAGCGACTCAGGCGCAAGTACCGCACGGACTGGTTCCCGGAAAACGGATCCAAATACCAGGTATCCATCACGATCCACAGCGATACGGCGCGCCTGACGCTGGATACCTCAGGTGATGCGCTCAACAGGAGGGGGTACCGCACCTGGGTTGGCGAGGCCCCCATCAGAGAGACCCTGGCCGCCGCGCTGATACGCCTCTCCCCCTGGCAGCCGGGGCGAACGCTGTACGATCCCTGCTGCGGGACGGGCACGCTGCTGATCGAGGCTGCCTTTCTGGCATCCCACAGAGCGCCGGGTTTGAAGAGGTCCTTCGCGATGGAGGATTGGGCCGTCACGGATCAGTCTTCCTGCCGGGAGATCCGAAGTGAAGCGCAGAAGCGTTTTTCTCCTGACAATATCAGGAATGTTTTCGGCAGCGACATCGACCCGGAAGCGCTGGCGCTGTGCGAAAAACACATAGCGCAAGCCGGCTTGTCCGGCCTGATCCGGGTAAAGCGGATGGACCTGCGCGATGTCAGGCTTTCAGACCAAGTCCCCTGTTTTCTGACCAACCCGCCGTACGGGGAGCGCCTGGGCGACCGAAAAAAGTCAGCAGCCATCGCCTCAGCGCTGGGAGAGATGCAAAGAAAGCACCCGGGTTCCGCCCTGTGCGTCATCACAGCCGACCCCGCATTTGAGCAGCACGCAAAAAGCCGCGCCGTATCGCGCAGAAGGCTGTACAACGGGCGGCTGGAATGCGAGTTTATCGTATTGCGCGATTGATCCGAAGCTACCCGATCAGGGTCTCCGCCTCCGTAAAGCCTTCCTGCGCCTCAGGCAGGCGGTCGCAGACCATCAGCCACGCATCCTCGCCATTGTCCTCATAATATTTCTTCCGCACTGATACCTGAATAAAGCCGAGCGAGCGGTACAGCGCGATGGCCGCCCGGTTGCTCACCCGCACTTCCAGGGTCATATACCGCACGCCGAGATTGGCCGCGTACTGCATCAATTCCCGCGTCAGCATGCGGCCGATGCCTTTCCCCCGCTCAGTGTTTCGGACCGCTATGTTGGTGATATGCCCCTCGTCCAGGATGATGTGCGCCCCTGCGAACCCCACTGTCTGCCCGTCACGTTCAGCGACAAGATACCGCGCGACGGGGTTGACCGTCATCTCTGACAGGAAATCGGCAAGCGGCCAGGGGTGCGCGAAAGTCTCCGCCTCGATGCGCGAAACCTCCGGCGCGTCAGCGACGGTCATGCGGCGGATCTTAAGCCCGTCCATCTTTTTCATTTCTCAGGCGTTCCGCCTGCGGGGCGCGCAGGTACAGCGGCATGAGCTGCCCCGGATCCACCGCGCTGTCCCGTCTTTCATATCCGATGAGCGCGGCGGATGCCGCGCCCGGCAGGACGAGGTGGGGCGGCGCAAACATGGCGCGGTCCCCCAGTTTTGAGACGATCCCGTTTCTGCTGACCCCCATGCCGTCCCCCAGGAAATAGAACCTGCTGCCGTGCTCAGAGACCTTTTGCAGATACTCCTCCAGCTTTATGGCAGCATCCGGAAACAGACGCCGGCCGTTGATGAATGCAGCGCCGTAGACCTGGCCGGCGCGCGCGTCGCGGATCGGGCAGACGACAATATCCGGGAGCAACACGCTCCCGGCCATCGCCTCCAGCGCGTTGACGGGAACGCACAAAACGCCAAGTCCGCGCGCCATGCCCTGCGCCGCGGCGACGCCGATGCGGACCCCGGTGAAGGATCCCGGCCCGATGACCACGGTCAGCAGTCCGACGTCCGCCAAAGCCTTTCCGGACTTGTCCAAAGCCTCTTCCACCATGGGCATCAGGCTGACGGAATGAGTCAGTTTGTTGACCGCGCGCGCCTCATACAGCAGCGTTTCATCCCCGCAGACAGCGACGCTGCAGACAGGTCCGGAGGTGTCCATCGCAAGGTTCAGCATTCATCCCGCTCCATATCGATTTCTGTCGGAAAGTCAAGGTCCCTGAGGCGTCCGCGGGGCAGGAAGGTGATCCTGCGGTCGTTCTCATCCAACGGCTGCAGCAGCACTTCCAGGCAGTCCGGCGGCAGGAGCTCAGGCGCGCGTTCATGCCACTCGATCAGGGTCAGGCTTTCTCCCCCCACATATTCATCAAGGCCGGCGGCATACAGCTCCTCCGCGTCATTGATCCTGTACCAGTCAAAATGGTGAAGCGGGAAGCTGTCCGCCTGGTAAATGTTCAATAAAGTGAACGTCGGGCTCGTCAGGGCGGCCTTGATCTTAAGCCCCAGCGCGATGCCGCGGGCAAACTCGCTCTTCCCTGCGCCAAGCGGGCCGGTCAGCAGGACGACGTCCCCGGCGCGCAGGCCTTGAGCCAGCCTCTGCCCCAGCCGCCGCGTCTCATCCTTTGACTTTGTGATGTACTGCAGCATCTTTCTCCGCATCCTGCTCAGCCTCTTTCAAAATCACGGACAGGCGTTTATACAGCGCAAAGGCGACCGCGCTGTTGAGCAGGGCTTTGATCAGGTTGAACGGCGCGATCGCCCCGAACAGGTAGCCGTTCAGGCTCATGCCCATGCCCTGCATCACCCCGATAAAATCGGACCCGAAGAAGGTCGGCAGCAGGATAAAGCGGTTGGAGATGATGCCCGCGATGATCATCAGCAGGGACCCGACGCCCATGCCGGCGAGCGCGCTGCGCCTGGTCCGGCTTTTCTGATACATCAGCGTGGGCGGCATCAGGAATGCAAGCCCGACGATCAGGTTTGCCAGCTCGCCAACCATGCCGGTCGTGCCGCCCAGGATATGGACCGCGTTGGTGATCAGCAGGGCGATCATCAGCATGACAGGACCGCAGGAAAAGCCCAGCAGCAGCAGGGGGGTAAAGGAGAAATCGAGCTTGAGCCAGGGCGCGAAGAAGGCCAGCGGGATCTCCGGAAAGTAGCTCAGGATGATGGCCAGCGCAGTCATCAGGGCTGCATAGGTCATGGTGACCGTTCGATTTTTACCCGGCATGGTGAAGCCCTCCTAAAACGATTCGCCCCAAGCGGTGGTGGGGCGAGTCTATCTGGCGTCCACGCCTGTCTTCTCTCATCCAGACTGTACTGTCGGCCATGGAATCTCACCATGTCAGCCGTTAGGCTCGCGGGCTTTACCGCCGGTGGGGAGTCTCACCCCGCCCCGAAGACGCTTGGTTTTCAATTATGACCATCGTATCACGCCGCATTCTGAGCGTCAAGCCGGCAGGATGCGCACCGGGCCCTCCTGCCTGACGTCCAGCACATGGCAGCATCCTTTACCGAACAGCGCTTCCATGCCATTCATGAACTCCTGTGATATTTCCTGCGGGACAAAGTTGTGCGTCGTCCCCGCGAAACCGCCGCCATGGACACGGCAAGCGCCCTTTCCCTTGAGGATCCCCTGCGCCCGGGCCAATGCCAGCGACATGGGCTGCTCGCCGCTGACTGCATAGATGTTCTGCAGCAGGGTCCATGATGATATGCCTGAGGCGTTCACTTCCTTCAGGAAACTGCCGATATCCGCCGCCTCCAATGCTTTTACAGCCTGCCGGACCCTTTCGTTCTCCTGATAATAATGCATGGCGCGCAGGGCCGCCCGGTCACCCGCCTGCCACCTGACCTGAGGCAAGGCGGCCAGCAAACGCTCATACGAGGAATCCCGCAGCAGCCTGCCGCCAAGGGCATTGGCAGCCGCTTTCATATCCGCGGGGATCTGCGCGTAAGCTTTCGTCAGGTCATCATGGCTGCTGCCGGTACTGACGACGATCACGTCATACCCGGCTTTTGTAAACGAGAAATTAAGGGTCTGGACCTGCGGATCCTCCTCCATGAAATCGATCGCGACGATCCCGCCGCAGGAGGAGGCCATCTGGTCCATCAGCCCGCTGGGTTTGCCGAAAAAGGCGTTTTCAGCGTATTGGCCGATCTTCGCCCGGATCTTGGGATCGACCGTAAAATCGTTGTAGAGAGCGTCAAACACGGCGCAGACAAGCACTTCAAAGGCAGCTGAAGAGGAGAGGCCCGAACCTGACAGGACGTCAGAGGTCATCACCGCGTCAAACCCGCCGATGCGATACCCCCCGTCCCCCATCCCGGCGGCAACACCGCGGATCAGGGAAGCGGAGGTGCCCTCTTCGGACGGGACGGGGCGCAGGCTGTCCAGGCTCAGGGAAATCGGCTTATACCCCTGGCTGATCAGATTCACCTTCATATCATCCCGGCGGGTGATTGCGGCGGCGATGTCCAGGTTGACCGCGGCCGCCAGCACGAGGCCGCGGTTATGGTCGGTGTGGTTGCCGATCAGCTCGGCCCGGCCCGGCGCGCATATCAGGCAAAGCGATCCATCGCCGCTGAATGTGTCCTGATGCATTCTGATCAGGCGGGCATAACGCTCCCTGGACCGTTCTTCACCGCCGTACAGCGAGGCGAGCGAAGCTGCCGCCCGCGCCCCGTAAAGGGCCTTCAATGCGCCTTCATATTCCATGCTCATTTGATCCCTTTTCATAGATCCGTTGCCAGAACGCGATGAACTCTTTCAGTCCGAGCCGGTTCAGCTCCTCCTCAAAGGCAAGGAACTGCTCATCACTGGTCTCCCGCTCGCCGATCACAAAGCGGGCGACGGACTCATCCACATACCGGCCGATGGCTTTCTGCAGCGGCGCGATCTCCTCTTCCTCCGCCCGGCTCAGGGGATAGGGAGGAAAGGGGTTCACGGCGAATTTCGCGACGGTCTCTGTCTGTTCCATCAATCCTGATACGGCGGGATCAGAGAAGCGGCGCTGGAATTCCCCGCTGGAAATGCCAGGAGCCGAATCATCATCGGAGATGATCGAAGCCGAAATGTATTCCCGGCCCGCGTTCTCATTCAGCAGCCTCCAGCTGCCGTCTCCGTCCACGACGTAGTCTTCGCCCTCTTTGCCAATGGCGGCAAGCACCGCGCCTTCGCTCGTATACAGCGTATCCACCCATGAAAGTGCGCCGGCGATGTCCTCGCACGCACTGGTCAGGGCAAACGCGCCTGTTGAAACGGATCCGGCAATGGGCCGGTAGATCTGTCTGCCTTCATAGGGGATCGGCGGCATCGCCGCATAGTCCCCGACCCATTCCACCGGGACCAGGTTGGTTGGCAGCGGAGAGAAGAACGCGCCGAACCGGTTGGTCGTCCCGGCGTCCGTCACGCGGCGCAGCGAATCGATCGCCGTAAAGCCGTCCCTGTCCAGCAGGCCGGCCTCCCATGCTTCGTGAAGCCAGCGGATGAACTCTCTGAACTGCGCTTCAAGGGGCATGAAGAGGACCTGGCCCTCGTTTACGAAGACGTTGAAGTCGTTTGCCGCAAGGCCCCAGGCGTGCGCGAGGTACTTCAGGTCATAGGATCCGTTGAAGCTCAGCGGGATCTCGTCCCGGCGGCCGTTGCGGTTCGGGTCCCCGGACAAAAAGGCCTCAAGGACCTGCCGCAAGCCCTCGGACGTTTCCGGCATCTGCAGCTTGAGTTCTTCAAGCCAAGCCTGGTTGAGCCAAAGAATGTTCTGCCCGGGCAGGAGCGAAATGAAGGGAAGCGCCGGGATCGCGCCGCCGGGCAGCGTCACCGCCTGCCGGATCTCCTCATTCTCCTTCATCAGGGCGAAAAACGAGGGAGCATACGTTTCAAGATATGACGCCAGGTCGATCAGCACCCCGGAATCCAGAAGTTC
>CAZVSG010000002.1:59332-60663 GCA_964629345.1 uncultured Christensenella sp.
CTTTTTTAGATGCGGTGAAATGTAAAAGCAGAATCCCCAACCCGGATTTCATCGACGCAAACCGAATCATTTTCATTGATGATCGGAAGCACCCCGGAATCCAGCAGTTCCATCGTCATTGCGGGCGTCAGCCGGGCTTTGAACAGAACGTCCGGCAGCTCCGCGCTGTCCGGCGTCATAGCCGACAGCTGGGCACGGTAGCCGTCAAGGTCACTGAACTGACGAAACTCAAACGTGATCCCGGTGCGCTCCTGCATGCGTTTGAAAAACAGGTTTTCTTCCCACGTGCGGTAGTTGTCCGCGGGCTCGTACCCCATCATCGTCATCGTCTTCCCCCCGCCCTCCTGCGCAAATGCCGGAAGGGAGAGGGAGATCAGGAGAAGCATTGCAAGAAAGATCACTGCCAGTCTGCGCAAGTCGAAACCCTCCGCGTTGAATATTTCCCGTCCGTATCGCCTGCCGGACGGGTCCCTAAATCATCCGGCTCAGGAGCCAGTACAGCAGCAGATGCCCCGGGTAGGCCGCATAGGAGATCCATTTGGGGACCTTCAGTCCGCTGTCCGTTTGGATCAGCATGAGCGGCAAGGAGAGGATGGCCAGGGACTGCAGCCTGAACAGCCCCAGCAAGTCGCTCATCGCGCGGTTGAAAAGCGGCATTGGCGTTTCGGTCAGCGCGGAGATGATGCCGCGCGGGATCACGGAACCGCCGCCTCCCCAGTAGAGGCAAAAGGCAACCATCAAAGCGGCGAGGCCGCCGCGGCTGTCCCGCGCCAGGTACATCAGGATGATCAGCAGCACGCCCCGCCATCCGTAATCCATCTGGAAGGCGGCGGCAATCAGCAGGCAGATGACCGGGCCCCAGACCTGGCTGAAATGCCATTTCGCCCGGATCCCCTGAATGGCGAGAAATCCCAGCAGCAGGGTGGCCATGACGTTGAACTGCATCCAGCTGTGGCTTAAAGCCAGCATAAAGAAAGGCTGCGAAACGGCCCCGAACGCCAGGAGCCTGAGCGCATAGCGCTTCCAGTCACGTGTCCGTTCCAGACCGATGACGATGCCCCAGCAGAACAGCGGGAAAGCGATCCGGCCGATGATGCGCAGAAAAGTGACGGAAGGAAAGAAAATGACGCCGGCATGATCAACCATCATGGTCAGGACCGCGACGATCTTCAGCAATGCCTGGTCCCTGTTCGGCCTTTTTTCATACAGCACGGCGTTTGTCATCCATTCCACCTCAGGGGCAGTATAAAGCCCGCAGGCCCTGTGCGCAAGCGCCCGACGTACCTTATATACATTGAGCGCGAAAGCAGAGTCGTGCCTCAGATAAGAAT
>CAZVSG010000003.1:0-700 GCA_964629345.1 uncultured Christensenella sp.
GGTGGTCGCGACAGGGGAAAAGGCGCAGTATGCCAACATCATCCTGAAAAAGGGCGTCGTCAAGTAAGGTTCCCGAAACAGATAAAAGGATTGCCCCGGCCGGGGCAATCCTTTCTTTTGCCTGCAGGACGCAGGCGGTCAGGTCAGCTGTTCAGATCAGTCGTAGAGCAGCGGGGCGATCTTCGCGTCGTCGATGTTTTCATAGGTATAGAACTGGCAGCCGGTGTCGACAACGGGCTCGATGGCTTCGCCGCGGAAGGCCTTGACAGCCAATTCGACCGCGTAGTAGCCGATCATGTAGGGATCCTGGGTCACGGAGCCGTAGAACCACTGGTTCCGGACGGCGGCTTTCTGGTTCGCGCCGGCGTCGAATCCGATCACGATGAGGTCCTTGAACTTGCCGTTGGCGCGGTCAAGGTCCTATCCGTCGGTGGTCGCCGCAAGGACTCCGCCGACAGACGCTTCGTTGGAGCAGAAGATGGCGATCAGGTTTTCCATCGACAGGATGCCCTGAGCGGAGGTCTGGCAGTCCGTCGGGCTGGTGGAAGCGGGAACGGTCACGTTGATCGTTACGGCCGCGGGATTCGCGCTGGGAGCGTTGTACTTGTCATGGCCGGTGATGGCCACGGCACCGGGATGCACTGTTTCAAGCAGTTCGGTCATCTTCGCCAGGAAACCGACGGTACGCCCGACAACGGAC
>CAZVSG010000003.1:723-43922 GCA_964629345.1 uncultured Christensenella sp.
GAGGTCGCATCCTGTGAGAAGCAGCTGATCATGACAGGGGCTTCGGGCGTGGCGGCCGCGATCTTCGCGGCGATGGATTCGATCGCGAACATTTCCGCGGCGGCGACTGCGCCGGCGGACTCATTGTTCGTGGAAGCGGTCGACCAGATGGTTCCCTCGGGCGCGTTGGGCACGCCGGAGTCAAATCCGATGACCGGGATGCCCTTTTCCTTCGCGGCGAGCAACTGCTCGGTCACGGACTCGGTATCCAGCGCGGCCAGGCCGAGCGCTACGGGGTTCTTTGCCAGGGCGGCGTTGAGCATGTCGATCTGGATGTTGATGTCTGATTCCGAGGGCGGTCCGTCAAAGGTGACTTCGACATTGTACTTTTTCGCGGCATCATAGGAGCCGGCAGCCACTGTCTGCCAGAACTGGTGCTGGAAGCCTTTGGAGATCAGGGCGATGTATTCGCCGTCCGCGAGAGCAGAGACCATGGAGAGCGTCAGAACGAGAGCCAGGAACAGGGCCACGAGTTTCTTCATGATGGGAAATCCCTCCTTGTTTAATATGTCTTTCGGCCGGAGGCCGGAAGAATCAAACCCTTTTGACCTGCGCGGCTTTCTTGAGGCGGTACTGGTCAAGCAGCACGGCTCCGATGACGACAATGCCTGTAAAGAAGGTCTGCCAGTGGCCCTGCAGCCCCATCGACATCAGCCCCTGCTTGAGGACGGACATGACGAAGACACCGATGATCGTGCCCATGAGCGATCCTGATCCTCCGCTCATGGAGGTCCCTCCGATGACCACACCGGCGATCGCGAGCAGTTCCAGCCCGTTGCCTGTCGAAGGGATGACCGAGGTGTAGACCGCTGCGTAGAATATCCCTGCCAGCCCGCTGAAGAACCCGCAGAACGTGTAGATGAGCAGCTGCCATTTCTTTACGTTGATGCCGCTGAGCCGGGCAGCCTCGTAGTTGGAGCCGAGCGCGTAGGTATAGCGTCCGAATTTCGTGTGGTTCAGCAGCAAATATGCCAGGATAAATGCGCCGGCAAGCCACAGCGCGCCGGTTGGGAACCCGGGGATCAGGGCGTCATTGCTGGATTTGTAGAAAACGTACTTGAATGCCGCATCGGGTGTTCCGATCGTCGGGAAACGCTTGGTCACGACCTTTGTCACAATCGCCCCGAAACCCATCCCGATCATCTGCATGCCAAGCGTGGCAATGAAGGGCGGAAGTTTCAGATAGGCGATCAGCGCGCCGTTGATGACGCCGATGACCGTCGCGACAAACACGCAGAACGCCAGAGAGACCCAGATATTCCAGCCCCAGTTGCTGTAGGCCGTGGCCCCCAGCAGCGCTCCGCACATCATCGTCGTGCCAAGGGACAGGTCGATCCCGCCTGTGATGATGACGAAGGTCACGCCGATGGCCATAAAGCCGATGAAATACGACGCGTTGAGGATGTTCATCAGGTAATCCACTGAGAAGAAATTCGTGCCGAACATCGAAAAAAAGACATACAGGATCACCAGTACAGCCGGGGCCAGCAGCTTCTGCAGTTCAAACTTCCTGTTTAACATCGGGCAGTCTCCTCTACGCGATCATTGTTGCCAGGTGCATGATTCTTTCCTGGGATGCTTCGGAAATATCCAGTTCGCCGGTGACCCTGCCCTCGCACATCACGACGATCCGGTCGCTCATGCGCAGCAGCTCGGGCAGTTCGGACGAGATCATGATGATCGATTTTCCGAGTTTGACCAGGTTCGCCATCAGTTGATAGATCTCGCTCTTTGCCCCCACATCGATCCCGCGCGTCGGTTCGTCGAAGATCAGGATGTCGCAGTTGCGGATCAGCCACTTCGCGACGACCACCTTCTGCTGGTTCCCTCCGGACAGGAGCTTGACAAGTTGTTTGGACGAATGTGCCTTGATGGAGAGCTTGTCGATAAAGTCCCTGGTTACTTCTTCCGTCTTTTTGTCATTCACGAAAAGCCTGCCGGAAAACCTGTCCAGGGTCGACATGACGCTGTTGTCCCTGACGGACAGGCCGACCATCAGCCCCAGCGCCTTCCTGTCCTCGGACAGGTAGCCGATGCCGATGCCCACGGCATCCTGCGGAGAACCGATCGTCACTTCCCGTCCGTCAAAGACGATCTTTCCGCCGAAAATGGGGTCCGCGCCGAACAGCGCGCGCATCGTTTCCGTGCGCCCGGCGCCGACCAACCCTGCAAAGCCCAGGATCTCCCCGCGTTTCAGGTTGAAACTGACGTTCTTCACGTTGTAGCCCTGCAGGTTGCCGACTTCCAGGATCACAGGGGCATCAGGCGGCACGTTGCTTTTTTGCTTGGGGTTTTCATAGATGACCCGGCCGACCATCATCGAGATGATCTGTTCCTTGGTCACCTTGCCGGTATCCACGGTGTCGACGTACTGCCCGTCCCGCATCACGGTGATCCGGTCGGATATCATCGGCAGTTCGTCCAGGCGGTGGGAGATATAGATGATCCCGTGCCCCCTGCCCTTCAGGTCGCGGATAAAGCGGAAGAGCTCGTTGATCTCGCGGTCGGTCAGCGCGGCCGAAGGCTCGTCCATGATCAGCACTTCGCTGTCATAGGTGATGGCTTTGGCGATCTCGACCATTTGCTGCTTGGCGACGGACAGTTTTCTTACCTCAACCGTCGGGTCGATGTCCAGCCCCAGCGATTTCATCAATTCCCGGGCATCCCTGTTTGCTTTCTTCTTGTCAAGGAACATTCCCCTGGTGGGTTCCCGGCCGATGTAGATGTTTTCCGCCACCGTCAGGTGGGGCATGAGGTTCAGTTCCTGATGGATAATGCCGATCCCGGCAGCCTGCGCTTCCTTCGGGGAGGAGAAGCTCACTTCCTTTCCTTTGTACAGGATAGTGCCGCTGTCCCTCTTGTATATGCCTGTCAGAACCTTCATCAGCGTTGATTTCCCGGCCCCGTTTTCACCGACGAGCGCGTGGACTTCCCCGCTTCTCAGATCCAGGCGGGCATCATCCAGCGCGTGTACGCCCGGGAAATATTTCTGGATCCCTTTCATGGACAGCAGCAAATCGGACATTCATTTACCCCTTTAAGTTTCCGGACCGTGCACTCCCTTGCGCTTTACATCCAAAGACACACTGAGCCGGATAAATCGCGTGCAGCATCTGAAGAAAAGAACATACCAAGCACCTGCTGACACAAACAAGATTGATTCTGTGCGGATTGTATAGTAACCCTTGAAAAATGTCAATCCGGTCAGTCCTTATTTTCAGGTATCCTCCTGCCTGAAGCAGGCACTCCGGTGAGCCGGCTGCGGGTGCCATGCCCCGCTTCAGCAAAACTGACAGGACAGTGATTGGATCAATGCCGGGCTGCGGTGTGCTGATGAGGACGGGAAAGCACACACCTGCATACGGATCCATCATCCGCCGACCCATTTTACACATCCGTCCATCAAGCGAAGCATTGTTTCGGACTAACCGTTTGCTGATCATTCAGCCTTGAAGGAAACCGGCTTTCTATGGTAGAATCGATCCAACGTCAAGCATAAAGCGGCTGTTCTGTGCGTGTCCGCTTCAGTAAAAGGAGGAACCATGAACTATCCAAGAATCGGTATCCGGCCGATCATTGACGGCCGATGGGGCGGCGTGCGGGAAAGCCTGGAAAAGCAGACCATGGACATGGCCAGGACCGCCGCCGAACTGATCTCCACCCTCAGGTACCCGGACGGAACGCCGGTTAAGTGCGTCATCAGCGATACCACCATCGGCGGCGGGGCGGAGGCCGCGGCGTGTGAGCGCAAATTCTCAAAAGAAAATGTTGTCGCGACCCTGAGCGTGACCCGCAGCTGGTGCTACGGCATGGAGACCATGGACGTCAATCCGGACACCATCAAGGCGGTCTGGGGCTTCAACGGCACCGAGCGCCCGGGGGCCGTCTACCTGGCCGCCGTGCTGGCGGCCTATGCGCAGAAAGGCCTGCCGGCCTTCTCCATCTACGGACGGGACGTTCAGGATGCCGGGGACGCCAGCGTACCGGAGGATGTGAAGGAGAAACTCCTTCGCTTTGCCCGCGCGGCCATCGCGGCCGGCTGGATGAGGGACAAGTCCTACGTCAACCTGGGAGGGGTCTCCATGGGGATCGCCGGTTCCTACTGCGAAATGAACGTGCTGCAGCAGTTCCTCGGCATCCGCGCCGAATGGGTCGATATGACGGAGATCCTGCGCCGCATCCGCCTGAACATCTATGACCCTGAGGAGTATGAAAAGGCGTTGGCCTGGATCAAACAGCACTGCAGGGAAGGATATGACGTCAACGCCGGGAAGGAGCTGCCGGAGATCATCAAAAGGAGCAAGGCGGTCCCCGCGGATGAGGACTGGGAATTCATCGCCAAACTCAGCCTTGTGATCCGGGACATCCTGTTTGGCAACGAAAAATTGAAGGCTCTTGGCTGGCACGAGGAAGCGCTCGGCAAGAATGCCGTCGCCGGCGGTTTCCAGGGGCAGCGCGCCTGGACCGACTGGCTGCCCAACGCGGACTTTACCGAAGCCATCATGGCGTCCACCTTTGACTGGAACGGCGCACGCCAGCCGACAGCCTTCGCGACCGAGAACGACGGCCTCAACGGCATATCCATGCTGATGGGGACCCTGATCACCAACACGGCGCCCTGCTTCCATGATGTGCGCACCTATTGGAGCCCGGAGGCAGTGGAGCGCATCAGCGGCTGGAAGCCGGAGGGAAAGGCGGCAAACGGTTTCATCCATCTGCTCAACTCCGGCGCGACCGCGCTGGACGCCACGGGTGCTTCCAGGGATCAAAAGGGGCAGCCCTGCATGAAGCCCTTCTGGGAAATGACGCAGCAGGACATCAGCGCCTGCCTGGAGGCGACGGACTGGGAACGCGCGAACCTTGAATATTTCAGGGGCGGCGGGTTTTCCAGCCACTTCAGAAACGAAGCGGAGCTGCCAGTCACGCTGCTGCGTCTGAACATCGTTGAGGGCATCGGCCCGGTCCTTCAGATCGCAGAGGGTGAGACCATCCGCCTGCCCGATCGGGTGCATGACCTCATCATGAACCGGACGGACCGGACCTGGCCCTGCGTATGGTTCGCGCCCCGCCTGACCGGGGAAGGCGCTTTCCGGGACGTGTATTCGGTGATGGCCAACTGGGGCGCCAATCACGGCGTGACCGTCTACGGCCACGTGGGCGCGGAACTGATCACCCTGGCCAGCATGCTGCGCATTCCGGTGAATATGCACAACGTTTCCACGGAAAAGGTCTACCGTCCGCACTGCTGGGCGGCGTTTGGCACAGGCGGTGCCGAAGCGGCGGATTACCTTGCCTGCCGGACCTACGGCCCGATGTACGGCTGAGTGTCCATGAAACACGCGGCCTGCCGATTGATCGGCAGGCCGTTTTTTTCACATGAAAAAGAATATAGCTGCCACAAACAGAGCTCAGTCCGCGACATCCTTTCTTCCTCCGCCGTCCCCACCCCTTCAAAGTCCGCAGGCTTTGAAGGGAGAGGGGGAGCGACGGAGCGTGTAAGAGGCGGCTTTGAATGAAAAGAAAAAGCCGCCGCGAACAGAGCGCAGTTCGCGACATCCTTTCTTCCTCCGCCGTCCCCACCCCTTCAAAGTCCGCAGGCTTTGAAGGGAGAGGAGGAGCAACGGAGCGTGTGAGAGGCGGCTTTGAATGAAAAGAAAAAGCCGCCGCGAACAGAGCGCAGTCCGCGACGACGAGTGGTGGAGGTGAGGGGAATCGAACCCCTGTCCGAAGATTCGGACCCATGGATTTCTCCGAGCGGAGACGGTGGTTTTGATTTCCCGCCCCTGGCCGCCCGCCGTCAGGCTGCCTGGCTTGGTAGCTTCATATTACCGGCTTCGCCTCAAAGCTTCGGCGGGCCTGTTCCTCACATCAATGACGCCGGGGATCTCAAGCCGTGAGCGCTTGGGGCCGACGACGCAGCGTTAGGCTGCGAAAGCTAATTGCTGATTGTTGTCAGTTGTCTTTTTTCCCCGTTGTTACGCGGTACAGGGTCCGCGGCTCGCTTTCCATGTGCCCGACGATCCCCGTCGAAACCAGTGCACCCCCATGATTTTGCGGATGAAGCGCCCTGCCGCATCCGTTGTCCCTCTGTCCCCCGGCTGAAACCGATCCGGCCTCAGTCGTAGCTGGCCGTTTTCCTTTCCATGCGCATCGCGCGCTGGATGTCGCGCTCAGCGTCCCGTTCGGCCAGGTCGTCGCGCTTGTCGTGCAGCTGCTTGCCCCGGCAGACGCCGAGCTCCAGTTTCATCCTGCCGTCCTTCAGGTAGACCTGCAGCGGGATGAGTGTATAGCCCTGCCGGGATACCTGCCCCTGCAGCTTGCGGATCTCGCTTTTGTGCAGCAGCAGGCGCTTGGGCCTGAGCGGGTCGGTGTTGAAGATGCTGCCCTGTTCATAGGGGCTGATGTGCATCCCTTCCACCAGCACCTCGCCGCCATGGACGCGGGCGTAACTCTCCTTCAGGTTCACCCTGCCCTGACGGATGGACTTGACCTCCGTGCCCTTGAGCTCCATCCCGCATTCATAGCTCTCTTCCACGAAGTAGTCATGGCGGGCGCGGCGGTTCTGGGCAACGGGCTTAATGCCCTTCATTATCGCCATCTGCGCCCTCCTTCCGGCAGAAACATCATATCATACGCAGCCCCGGTTTACAATGAATCCCCGGGCTCACCGTCCCCTGTCCGCAGACGGATCGGCTCATTTTCCTCCACCCGCACAGCCTGGCTCAGCCTGAGCAGGTACAGCCAGGCCTCCTTCACCGGCAGGCCGGTGATGTCTCGCAGCGCGCGCATGTACCACCGCATCTGGTCGCGGTAGCGGCGGCCCAGCTCATCAGGATCGCCCCAGTCGGTCTTATAATCCACCAGCACCCAGCCGCCGTCTTCCAGGAAGCAGGCGTCCAGCACCCCCTGCAGGATCACCCCGCCCTCCGCCTTCAGGGTGAAGGGCCACTCGGCATGGCGCTCCGCGCTGTCTGCCATGCGCCGTGCCAGATCGCTGAAGAAAAACGCCTCGATGGCCCCGGTGTCAAGGGCTTCAGCTTCCTCCGCCCTCAGCAGGCCCTGCCCCTGCATCTCTTTCAGGGCCTGTGCCAGGGCATCCTTCAGCTCCGCGACCTCCAGACGGACAAAACGCGACGGATCCAGCGCGCACAGCGCCTTGTGCGCCGCGGCGCCTCGCTGCGCCCCGGTCAGCTGCTGCTCTCCGGCCAGACGGGGCAGCGGCATGGGCGGCCTGTCGAATTGCAGTTCGCGCCGCTTGAGCGCCGGCGTCTCCTCCTCATCCTCCGTCTCGATGCCTGCCCGTCCGGTGACCAGCGCGGTAACGGAACTCTTCAGCGGCAGCGCGGGGCTTGAAGCCGGCTGGGCAAAGAGTCTGATGATGTCCCTGCCCGGCGCGGCCGTGAAGGTTCGGGGGCTCGTTTGAGCCGCGCTGTTCCCCGCCGCGGGCAGGGATCCCGTCATCCGCCGGGACAGCATCCATCGGCTGCCGCCCGGCGCGTCCCACAGGCCGTCCCTCTTTGATGACAGAGCGGGATACAGCGGGGTACAGACCCAGTCCAGCATGCAGGACGCGCTTCCTGCGGCATAATCGCCGGGCGGGTGCGACCATCTTGCCAGCGCGGCGGAGGCATTCTCCGGCGCGCCGATCAGGACCAGTCGTTCCTTGGCGCGGGTCATGCCCACGTACAGCAGCCGCGCCTCCTCGCTGAGCTCCTCACGGCTCTTCTTGATCCGGATGGCCCTGACGCCAAAGCCTTCGCGTTTCAGACGCGCCTCCGGGAAAACGGTCTCCATCGCCAGCCCGGTCCCGGCATCCATGCAAAGCGGGAAAGCCTGCTGCTTGCGGGAGAAGGAAGCGGCCAGGTCCGGGAGGAAGACGACGGGAAACTCCAGCCCCTTTGACTTGTGGATCGTCATGATGCGCACCACGTTCTCCTGCATGCCGATGGAAGCGCTGCGCACGCCGGACTTCCCCTTCATGGCGCTCAGGGTGCGGCGCAGGAATCCACCCAGGGTCTGCGGTTCGGGCATCGGCGCCGCGCTGGCGGCCAGAAGGCGCAGGTTTGCCCTGCGAAGGCCGCCGTCCTCCTTCGCGCCCGCCGCGGCATACAGCCCTGACTGGCGCAGCAGGTAGCGGATGAACTGCTCCAGGGGCATATTGGCCGACATGAAACGCCAGTTCCCCAGGGTGTCAAGCACGCCCCGGCAGGCCGGATCCGTTTCCGAAAGGCTGTAGAACGCCTGGGAGAAGGAGGTCTCCGGGCGTGGGTCGTGCTGCCGCACGCGCGCGAGGTCCCCGGGCGAAAAGGAAAACACCGGGCAGGACAGGACGTGCATCAGCGGCGTGTCCTGCCGGGGATTGTCCAGCACCTGCAGCAGCGCGATCAGGTCGCGGACCTCCTGCTGGGCATACAGCTGGCTGTCCGCGTCGGAATAGGCCGGGATGCCGGCCTGACACAGGATCTCCGCCATCACCGCCGCGCGGCCGGAGGCGGCCCTTAGCAGCACCGCGACGTCCCTCAGCTGCAGCGGCCTGGTCCCCTTCCCGTCGGGGATCGGCGTACCCAGAAGCTCGCTCACGCGCCGGGCGATCAGACGGGCTTCATACACGAAGGCCCGCTCCATCTCCCCCCCGCCCTTTTTCGGCGGGGTCTCCTCCCCGGTCTCCCCTTCATCCGGGGCTTCATCTTCGGACAGACCGTCGGGGAGGGACTCATCGTCCGCCGGATCTTCTTCCGCCGGCTCATCCTCCCCCTTTTCGATCAGCCACAGCTCGACCGGCAGGCCTTCCCCGACCCCGTCCTGGGGCACCAATCTGGCCTCATCGTCATAGGTGATCTCCGTCGCATCACTCCGCATCGCGAAATCGAACACGAGGTTGACAGCCTTCAGGATCCGCGGCCTGGAACGGAAGTTCTCCCGCAGTGTGATCAGCCTGGAGGCCTCTTCACCGCCCGGCCTGAAGTCCCTGGATTTCTGCAGGAACAGGGTGGGATCCGCAAGGCGGAAGCGATAGATGCTCTGCTTGACGTCGCCGACCATGAAAAGCGTGTTCTCGCCGTCATGGAGCTTTCGGATAATGGCTTCCTGGATGCTGGAGATGTCCTGGTACTCATCCACGAACAGCGCGTCATAAGCGCCGGCGACTTCCCGCGCGATCTGCGGATCCGTCAGCGCCTTCAGGGCAAGGTGCTCCATGTCGCTGAAGTCCCACAGCGCCCGCTCCGCCTTGGCGCGCATGTACCGCCCGTGCGTATCCCGAACCAGCCCGGCGAGCGCGCGCAGCGGGGGCAGGGTCGCCCGGACCTCCCCCATCCACTCCTCCGCTTCCCTTTCGCCGGAGGGAAGCAGGCCCATGGCTTGCCGGATAAGTTCCTTCGCCCTGTCCCTGAGATCTCTGGCCCTCTCACGGGCTGCCGGATCCTCCGACTCCCCGGCCGCCTTTGTCGAAAGCCGTGAGAAAGTCAGCGCGGGGAAGCCGGACCGGCTGTCGCCCCTGAGCCATTCCCGCAGCCTGTCAAGGAGCGCCAGGTCGTCCTGGATCATCATCAGATAGCGCGCCGGCCCGTCCGGCCGTTCGCAGAGATCCCGGCATGTCCTCAGCAGATCCTCCGCGCCCGACAGGATGAGCCGGGTCTCCCTCCGCATCACCCCATACCATGGATGCTCATACAAGCTGCCCTGCTCCAGATCGGTCAGGCTGCTGTCCAGCCATTCCCAGGGGCTGTCCTGCGCCATCAGGAAGCGGTAAAGCCTTCCGGCCATGTCCTCGATCTCCCTGTCGCTGAAGCGATCCATAAGGGCTTTGGCGTCCGCGTCCGTCTGCACGTAGAACGCTTCCAGGGCCTGATCCAGCGCGGCATCGAACAGTTCCCCGGCCAGGAGTTCATCGGCCGGCCTTGACAGCGGGTCGGTGCCCGCCGCCTGAAAATGCCGCCGGATCACCTTCTGGCAGAAGCTGTGCAGGGTGCAGATATCCGCGCGGCCCAGCAGCAGATACTGTTTTTTCAGCCGCGGGTCCTGCCCTGCGGCCTCGCTGAGCAGATCGGTCAGGCGGTTCTTCATCTCATCCGCCGCGGCGTGCGTGAAGGTCACCACCAGCATGCGGTCCAGCGGCACGCCCTCCAAAAGCAGCGCCATCACCCGCTGGATGAGCACCGAGGTCTTGCCGCTGCCGGCAGCCGCGCTGACCAGCACCTCCCGGCTGCGCGCGGTGATCGCCTCCTGCTGCCTGTCAGTCCACTTCCGCATCATCCGCCTCCAACAGCGCGGCGAAGGCCTTGGCCACTGCGCGCCGTCCGGACTCATAGGTCAGCGCCCCCTGCTGGTACACCGCCCAGGGGGGCCGCATCGGTGCGTCGCAGCTCAGTTCGATCGAAGCGCCCTGCACAAAGGTGCCCGCCGCCATGATGACCTGGTCGTCATATCCCGGCATGTCCCAGGGTTCCGGCCGCGCGAAGGCATCCACCGGCGAACCGCTCTGGATCCCCCCGCAGTAGGCGATCACCTTTTCAGGGCTTCCCGGCACAAACGCCTGGATGATGTCGGCGCGCGGGGCGAGCGATCCGGGATAGGCCTCAAATCCCAGCAGTTCCGCTGCCCTCGCCGACAGCGCAGCGACCTTCAGGGCCTGGCACACGGTATGCGGCGCCATGAACAGCCCCTGATAAAAGGGCCGGTAACTCCCCTCATAACTCCCGACCTCGCGCCCCAGCCCCGGGGCGGTGAGACGGTTTTCGATCAGGGAGACGGCCCGCGCTGTCCCGGCGATGTAGCCGCCGGTCGGGGCAAGGCCGCCGCCCAGGTTTTTGATGAGGCTGCCCGCCGCCGCGTCCGCGCCGTAAAAGGTCGGCTCATCCTCTGTCACGAACGCGCCGTAGCAATTGTCCACCAGGACGAAGACCTCCGGGTTGACCGCCTTGACAGCCCTGACGAGTCCCGCCATTTCCGCCGGCATCAGCGAGGGACGCAGCGCGTAGCCCCGGCTGCGCTGCAAAAAAACCACCCGGGTTTTGGAGTCCATCAGGCGCAGGACCGCCGGGATATCCACGATCCCTTCCGGCGTCAGCTCTGCCTGCCGTATGCCAACTCCCATTTCGGTCAGCGAGCCGGGCCGGCTGCTGCCGAAAATCACGCCCTCCAGCGTGTCATAAGGCTTTCCTGAGGCGATCAGCAGCCCGTCCCCCGGCCTGAGCAGACCGAACAGGCAGACGGACAGGGTGTGCGTTCCCCCGGAAAGGGAAGGCCGGCAGATGGCAGCCTCAGCCCGGAAGACGTCCGCGCACAGGCATTCCAGCGTATCCCTGCCGATATCGTCATATCCGTAGCCGGTGCTCGGGGCAAAATGCCGCGCCCCCACGCGGCGGGAAGCAAAGGCGTCCAGCACCCTGGCGGTGTTGACGCGCTCCGTCCTGTCAAATCCCGAAAAGACCTCCGCGCAGTCCCTCTCAGCCTGTGATATGAGGTTTTCAACGTCCTTCTTCATCCATCCTCCAGTCCCTGCCTGACAGCGCTCATGAGCGCATCCGTCCCCATATCTCCCGGCAGCCAGCGGATCCGTCCGTCTGCCCTGAACCAGGTCAGCTGGCGCTTGGCGTAGTTGCGTGTCCGCCGGGCAATGAGTTCCCCGGCCTCCGTCAGACTGATTCCCCCCCTCAGGCAGGGGACCAGTTCCTTGTACCCCAGCCCCTGCATGCTCTGCGCCTGCGGGCTGACGCCTCTCTCCAGAAGCGCCCTGACCTCCTCTGCCAGGCCATCCCTCAGCATGCTGCCGACCCGCGCGTTGATCCTATTGTAGAGCGTCTCCCGCGGCCAGCTGATCGCGAACGGGCGCAGCGTCCATTCCCCCTCCCCGTTCTCAGGCATCTCCTGGGCGGAGAACGGTTGCCCGGTCAGCTCCTGCACCTCCAGCGCACGGATGACGCGGCGCAGGTCGTTGGAGTGCAGCCTGTCCGCGCTTTTTCTGTCGCGGTCGCCAAGCAAACCGTGCAAAGCCGGCGCGCCGTATTCATCAGCATAGCGCTGATACTTGGCCCGCACCTCCGGGTCCGAAGGCACGAACCCGAAATCCATGGGCCTTGACAGCGCGCGCAGGTACAGGCCCGTCCCCCCGCACAGCACCGGCAGTCTCCCCCGGGAAAGGATGTCCCGGATCGCGTTTCCGGCTCCCCGGGCGTATTCCGCCACCGAGAAGGCTTCCTCCGGTTCGGCAACGTCCAGCATGTGATGGGGCACCTGTGCCCGCTCCGCCCCGGTGGGTTTGGCGGTGCCGATGTCCATGGACCGGTAGACCTGCATGGAGTCCATGCAGACGATCTCGCCGCCGAGATCCTTGGCCGCCTGCAAGGCCAGCGCGGACTTGCCCGAGGCAGTGGGCCCTGCAAAGACCGGAATGAGGGGCTTCTTCATTTCTGGATGCGCCCGAATCGGCGTTCCAGCTCTGACCGGGTCAATTCCAGCAGGATGGGCCGGCCGTGCGGACAGGTCGGCGTGACGCCGCTTTTCACCATCTCATCCGCCAGCGCCGCGAGCGCTCCCTCCGGCAGCATTTCCCCGCCCTTGACCGCGTGCTTGCAGGCCGCCATGATGATCCGTTCCCTGCGGCTTTTTCCGCTCAGACCGCCTGAAGAGCGCAGCTCGTCCAGCGCGTCAAGGAAAGCGCGGTCCGCCTGCGGTTCGCCCAGCTCCAGCGGAACGCTGAGCAGGCGGACGGAACGGCTGCCGAAGTCCTCGGCGTCAAAACCGGCCCGGGCCAGGTCCTCCCTGCAGAGCAGAAAGGCCTGGTAACTGGGATAATCCATCTCCAGCAGCGCTGGCTCCAACAGGGTCTGGGCAGGAATGGAGCCGCCTGATACGGACATCATCCTGTCAAACAGCAGCCTCTCGTGCAGGGCATGCTGGTCAATGAGCAGCAGGCGTTCCCCCTGCTGGGCGATGATATAGGTGGAAAAAGCCTTGCCGATGACAAGCAGGGGTTCTCCCGGGGCGGGAACGGAGGGCGCGCTGAGCTGCTCCGTCTTTTCCTGCCGTATGGGAAGGGGCGGCTGCCAGTCCGTTTCGGCTTCAAACGCGGCGTCACGGACTGTCATCGCGCGCGGAAAGGGCTGATCCGGGATCTCTTCAACCGTCTCAACGCGCCTGATCTCCGCCGGGCGCGTCATTTCCGGGCTGTCAAGCAGCGGCGGCGGGCTGTCAAGCGGCGCTTCCCTCAGCGCGTCCTCCACCGCCTGCTGCAGGGCCTGCGCAACGGCCTGCTCATTGAGGAAGCGCACCTCCCATTTGTTGGGGTGCACGTTGACGTCCGCCATCTCATAGGGAAGGGTGAGGGACAGCACGCACATCGGAAAGCGGCCGATCATCACGCGGTGCCGGCAGGCCTCCTCCAGCGCGCGGGTGAGCAGCTGCCCCCTGACGGCGCGGCCGTTCAGGAAAAAATGCTGGTGTGTCCGGGTCCCCCGGGACTGCTCCCCGACACCGATCATGCCCCGCACCAGGACGCCCTGGCCGCCGCCGTCGACCTCTTTGAGCGCCTTCAGGATGTCCACGCCGTAAACCGAAAGGACCGCCCCGGACAGGGTCCCGTCACCGGGGCTGGCATAGACCTGCTGCCCGTCCACCGAAAGCCTGAAGGCGACGTCCGGGCGGGAGAGGATGAGCTGCGCCATCAGTTCGGCGCACATCGCGGCTTCACGGCGGGAACCTTTCAGAAAATCACGGCGTACCGGCGCGTTGAAGAACAGGTCGCGGACCAGCACCTGGGTGCCCTCGGCGCAGGCGGATTCGGAGATGGAGAGGATCTCACCGCCTTCATTGACGACCTTCATTCCCGCGTCGCTCGCCCTCTGGCGGCTGGTCAGGGTGACGCGGCTGACCCGGGAGATGGAGGCAAGGGCTTCCCCGCGGAACCCCAGGGTGAACACGCGGTGCAGATCCTCCGCATGCCGCAGCTTGCTGGTGGCGTGCTGCGCAAACGCCAGGCGGAGATCCTCCGGCGCGATGCCCGAACCGTTGTCCGTCACCCGGATGCTGTCCAGCCCGCCTTCCCTGATCGCGACCGTCACGGCGCGGGCGTCCGCGTCAAGGCTGTTCTCCACCAGTTCCTTGATGACGGCGGCCGGCCGCTCCACCACCTCGCCCGCGGCGATGAGGGCGACCACGTCCCCCGGCAGCACGTGAATTATCCCGCTCATCCTGGCTATATCTTCCTTGCCTTTTCCTTCAGTAGGAACAGTCGGTTCAGGGCGTCCATCGGGCTCATCTGCAGCACATCCATTTCCGCCAGTTCCTTTACCAGTTCCGCGCGGGCGTATTCGCCCAGCGCGATCTGCTCATTCTTTTTCTTCGCGTTCTTTTCAAGGATGTTCCTGCCGATCCTGTCCCCGGTGATGTTGCTGGCCTCAAGCCGTGCCAGGATCTCCCTCGCCCTGGCCACCACCGCGCGGGGCACCCCCGCCATGCGCGCGACGTATACGCCGAAGGACTTGTCTGCGCCGCCGCGCTTGATCTTGTGCAGGAAGACGACCTCGTCCCCCAGCTCGCGGGTCAGAACGCTGAGGTTGACCACCCCCGGAAGGGAGCCTTCCATTTCGCTCAGTTCATGGTAATGCGTCGCAAACAGGGTCAGCGCGCCGGATCTGCCTTGATCGGCGAGATATTCCACCGCTGCCCAGGCGATGGACAGGCCGTCCAGCGTGCTGGTGCCGCGCCCGATCTCGTCCAGCACGACCAGGGAGCGGGACGTTGCATTGCGCAGGATATGGCTGAGCTCGGTCATCTCCACCATGAAGGTCGACTGTCCGGCCGCCAGGTCGTCCTGCGCGCCGATGCGGGTGAAGACGTTGTCCAGAAGCGGGATGTCGGCCTCCCGCGCCGGCACGAAGGACCCCATGTGCGCCATCAGGGCGATGAGCGCGGTCTGGCGCATGTAGGTGGATTTGCCGGCCATGTTGGGCCCGGTGACGATCAGCATCCGCTCCTGCGCGTCCATCTGCGTGTCATTGGGAACAAAATCGCCCTCGGGCAAGGCCTTCTCCACCACCGGGTGCCGGCCGTCCCTGATGAGGAGTCGGCCGAACGTATTCAGCCCCGGCCTTGTGTAGCCATTCTCCTTAGCACTGCGCGACAGGCTCTGGAGAACGTCCAGGGTCTTGAACCCCAGCGCCAGGTCCTGAAGCCTGACGATCTGCTCCGACAGCCTGTCCAGCACCCCGGAGTACAGCTCGTTTTCAAGCCGTTCCGTCTCCTCCTGCGCGCCCAGCGCCCTGCGCTCCAGCCCGGCCAGTTCCTCCGTGGTGTACCGCTCGGCATTGGCCAGGGTCTGTCGGCGGATATAGCGATCCGGCACCAGCGTGTAATTGGACTTGGTCACCTCGATATGGTAGCCGAACACGCGGTTGTACTGCACCTTCAGGTTTCGGATGCCCGTACTCTCCCGCTCCCGCGCTTCCAGTTCGCTGATCCATTTGCGCCCGTCCCGGGCGTTCAGGCGCGACTCGTCAAGCCTCCTGTCATATCCTTCCCGGATGACGCCGCCGTCGGACAGCAGCGCCGGGGCGTCGGGGGAGATGGCGCGCGACAGCAGCTGCCCGATCTCCGGCAGCGGCCTGAGCTGTTCCCGGATGGCCGCCATCCCCTCCTGCGGAAGGTTTAGGAGCAGTTCCTGCGCCCTGGGCGCCTTTTCCAAAGCCCTCAGGAGCGAAAGGCAGTCCCGGGGCCCCAGGGTGCGGTAGCTCAGCCTGGACAGGAGCCGCTCCAGGTCATACACCTCGCGCAGCAGGGCGCCGACCTCCTCCAGAAGAACAGGGTCTTCATACAGGGCCTGCACGCAGTCCAGCCTGCGCCTGATCTCCCCCTCGGAGAGCAGCGGCCGCTGGATCCAGGAGCGCAGCAGCCGCGCGCCCATGGCGGTCTGTGTCCTGTCCAGTACGCTCAGCAGCGTTGCCTGGCCATGATGATTGCGCAGCCCCTCCACCAGTTCCAGGCTGCGGACGACAGACGGGGGCAGCGGCATCGCGTCCTCCCGGTGCAGCAGGGTGACGCGGGCGATGTGTTTGAGGGGGACTTTCTGCGTGTCGCCCAGATAGGCGATCAGCGCGCCGGCGGGGGAGATAAGCAGGTCGTCCCGATCGGGAATGCCCAGCGCTTCCGTCGCGGCGGCGGAAAAGTGGGCAAGCAGGGTCTCCCTCGCCTTGGCCAGCCGGAAGGTCTCCGGCCGGACCTTGCTGATCAATCCGGGGAATACGGCCTTCAGCCGTTCCGGATCGTTGCTGATCATTTCGCTGGGCCGGCGGATGGTCAGGAAAGCGGCCGCAGCCTCCTCCCCCTCTGGAAAGGCGCGCAGGAAAAACTCCCCGGTGGAAACGTCGCACAGCGCGGCGCCGGCGCGCTTCTGCGTGAAGTAGACCGCGGCGATGAAGCGGTTCTCCTTCTCATTCATGGTGTTTGAGTCAGACAGCGTGCCCGGGGTCACGATGCGCACGACCGCGCGCTTGACGAGGGTCTTGACCTTTCCGGGATCCTCGGTCTGTTCGGCGACGGCGACCTTGTAGCCGCGGCTGATGAGGCGGGCGATGTAGCCGTCCGCCGCGTGCCAGGGCACGCCGCACATGGGCGCCCGTTCCTCCATCCCGCAGTCCCGGCCGGTGAGCGTCAGTTCCAGCTCCCGGCTGGCCGTGACGGCGTCCTCGAAAAACATCTCATAAAAATCGCCCAGCCTGAAGAAGAGGAGGGCGTCGGGGTTCTCCTCTTTCATTTCCAGGTACTGCCGCATCATCGGGGTCAGTTCCGCCATGTCATCCCCCTGGCTTTTCTGAGCGCATTATATCATAGTCAGGCAAAAAAACAGAAAGCGCCGGGCAGACTGCCCAACGCACAGAGTGTCGACAAAGTGTCTGCGAACACTTTGTCGTTTAAGAAGAATGGGCATTTTCACTTGGTCGCTGCGCTCCCAGTCAGTGAAAATGCAAGGAATGAATTGCTTCGCAATTCTCCCCGCCCGCCCGGCAAAGCCGGGCAATACGATTGCAGTCAGAGGGCTGTGCCCTCTGAAACTCCCCCGGATATAGTTTATCAACAACTTCAGAGCACCGAACACAAGCCCGGCGCGTGAGCCGCATGGTTTACCTGACCGAGCAGCCCTGGCAGCCTTCGCAGCCGCCGCTGCCGCAGGCGGACTCGTAGTTATATTCTTCCTCCCCCGTCAGCGCGGTCTGCAGGGTCCTGTTGATCCCATCCATCAGGAGGTTGAAGGCGGAACGTGCCTGGTTGACAGATTTCATCCTGTCCTTCGCGTTGACCTGTTCCTCGACTTCGTCGGCTTTCCGGCTCAGTTCATCATACGCTTCGCCCTCTTCCTCCCCGTCCAGCTCCATCATGCGCAGCTGGTCGCGCAGGTCGGCGTACTGTGCGAAGAGGTCGGAGATCTCCGGATCCTTGGAGGCGTCTTCCTCAAGGCTCCTCATGGTCTGGTACTCTGCGGTCGCGGCGATCATTTCGCCCAGTTCGCGGGCTTTCCCAAGAAGGTTTTCGTTCATTCCGGGTTCCTTTCTATCCTTTCGGCTTTGAGTGTGTTGCTGCCCTGTCCCGTGATGCGGACAGGAACGATCTGCCCGATGAGTTCGGGCGGCCCCGGGAAATTGCAGGCCACGTTGCGCCCTGTCCTGCCGGTGAGCTGACCGCCGTCCCTGCGGGAGACGCCCTCCACCAGCACATGCTCCGTGGTGCCGATGAGAGAAGCGAAGACCGACCGGGTGATGCCCTCCTGTTTCGCGATCAGCCGCGTGATGCGGTCCCTCGCGGCCTCGGGCGGGACGCGGCCGGGCAGTGCTGCGGCCTTCGTCCCGGTCCTGGGGCTGTAGATGAAGGTAAAAGCGCTGTCAAAACGGACCTCTTCCACCAGGGACAGGGTATCCTCGAAGTCCTGCTCGCTTTCCCCCGGGAAGGCGACGATCAGGTCGGTCGTCAGGCCGATGCGCGGCATGGCGCTCCTCAGGGCGCGCACGCGATCCAGATAAGTCTCCCGGGTGTAGCGGCGCTGCATGGCGTAAAGCATCCTGTCGCTGCCTGACTGGGCGGGCAGGTGCAGGTGGGGGCACACGGCGGGGTTGCGGGCCATTTCAAGGATCAGCCCGTCCGACAGGTCCTTGGGGTTGCTGGTCATGAAGCGCAGGCGCCTGATGCCGGTCTTTCCCAGCTCATGCAGGAGCCTTGCGAAATCAGCCCCTGGTTCCCCGCCGTCATAGGAATTGACGTTCTGCCCCAGCAGCATGATCTCCTGCACGCCGCCCTTCACCAGGTCTTCCGCTTCCCTGAGGATCTGCGCCATCGCGCGGGAGCGCTCCCGTCCGCGCACCATGGGCACGACGCAGTAGGAGCAGAAGTTGTCGCAGCCGTACATCACGGTCAGGTAGGCGAAGAAGGAGTCCCGCCGCAGCACGGGGAGCCCTTCGTACAGCGTGCTGTCCTCCCCGCTTCTGAAAGCTTCCTCCCGGTGTCCTTCCATCGCACAGAGCAGACGTTCCGGCAGACGGTAGATCTCCCCAGGGCCGAAGCTGAAATCGACGAAAAGGTAACGGTCTTTCAGCCGGTCCTGGAAGCCTTTCTGCTGGGCCATGCATCCACAGACACCGACCAGAAGGTGCGGCTTTTCCCTGCGGATCTCCTTGGTGAAGATGATGTTGCCCATGGCCCGGCGCTCCGCGTTGTCACGGATGCAGCAGGTGTTGAACAGGATCAGGTCCGCCTTCTGCCTGTCGCTCTGGGGCCGCATCCCCATCTCCTCCAGGATGCCGGCCAGCTTCTCCGAGTCGTGCGCGTTCATCTGGCAGCCGTAGGTGATGATGCAGTAGCTTTGGGGGCAGTCAGGCCGAAGCCTGATCTGCCGGATGATGTCTTCCTGGCGGAGGATCTCCTCCCGGCTGACTGGCCGGACCGCTTCACGCATCGTTCTCCTCCGGAATCAGGAATTCATCGTCAGGGTGTTTCGCACCGGCATCCAGGCGCTGGGCGGGCAGCGGGACGTCCGCCTTCCTCCGCGTCATCTCCACAAGCCCCAGACGGGTGAAACCCAGGACTTCCGTCTGGACAGGGTCCTCCCTGAGGGCTTCCTTCAGGCGGGCGAGCACCGCCTCCTGCTGCTCCTTTGACTTCATGTCGATAAAGTCGATCAGGATGACCCCGCCGGCGCGGCGCAGGCGCAGCAGCCTCGCGATCTCCCCCGCCGCCTCCAGGTTGGTGCGCAGGATGAGGTCACCACCCCTGCGGGTGTCTCCTGCGGTGTTCACGTCGATCAAAAGCGCCGCTTCACAGGGGTCCAGCACCAGCGTACCGCCTGAGCGCAAATATACCCGCCGGCGAAGCGCTGAAACCAGCTGCTGCTCCACACCAAGCAGCGCGAAAGGATCCTCCGACAAGGTGCAGGGCAGGCCCAGCACCTCCGCGGCCTTTCCATCATCCGTGAGGACGCTGTCGGGGGGACGCCTCAGATCCCGCAGCCGCCGGGACAGCGTGTCCGGCGCGCATTGCAGCACAGCCGGCGCGCTGAGGCTTTTGGAGCGCATGAGCAGTCCCTGCCATTGTGAGACGTGCCGTCCAATCTCCGCAAGGATCTCCTCCCTGACGGCCCCCTGCGCGCTGGCGCGCAGGACAAGGCCCATGCCCTCGGGTTTCATCGCGGCCGCCAGCGCGGCAAGGGCCGGGGAATCCCCGGCGCGCCTGGAGGCGTGGGCTGCACCGCCCAGGGGCAGGAGGATGCTGAGCCGGCCGGCGAGCGACACGTCCATGCTCACGTAAGCTGCCTTGTTTCCAACCGACGGCCTCTTGACCTGAACGATCAGGCTGTCCCCCGGCTTGGGAGGCGCGTCCCCAGTCATCTCATCAAAGGGCAGGAAACCTTCCTTTCCCTCCGGCAGCGTCACAAACATCGCGCCCAGGCTTTTCATCACCCGGCCCGCACGGCCAAGGAGCACCGCTTCGGGCGAAACGGCAGGGGGCGTCTCGAGATCCCAGTACTCCGTCAGCCTGCGGTCCTCAAGGAGCGCTCCGCGGGGCTTGTCCCCGCGCAGGCGCAGGGCCAGCTCGATCATGCGTCCTCCAACGGGGCGAAGCGCCGGTCCAGCAGCTGGAGCCGCGTGACCAGGCATGGGGGCACCGGCACGCCCGCAAAATCGGCCAGAGCCCTGATCAGCGCCTCGGGTTTGGCAGTGCCCTGTTCGTGCAGGGCAAGGGTGGCCATCAGCCCGTTTTCCCTGGGGATGAGGTTGTAAATCATCGGGCGCAGATCATCCATCTTCTCCCCGGACTTGGTCCGGCGCAGGTAGGGGATGCTGTCCTGCCTGAGATAATCCGGCACGCGCGACGACAGGGGGGCCCAGCCGCCCCTGGGCTGGATGAGGTATTGCGCCGCGAACAGCCCGGCCATGGCCGCGGGATGGTCATCCGGAAGCGAGCGGACGCGCAGCGCTTTCAGGCCTTCAGGCAGCACGGCGTTGATCCGGCTGAGGAAAATCCCCTCCTCCATTTTCTCCCGCAGGGGCACTTCCATGATCTCCTTTTCGCCAATGACCCCGACGGACAGGGGCGCGGCGAAACTGAGCAGCAGGTGGGGGTTGAACCCCTGGGAATACCCGACCGGCAGGTTTCCCCGCCGCAGGGCGCGCTGCATCGCGCGCTGAAGGTCCAGATGCCCGATAAAGCGCATCAGGCCCTTTTTCTCAAACACGACAAGCATCTTCATCAGCGGCAGACCCCCTCAAACCGCCTCAGGCCGCAGCCTTCGCAGCCCTGCCTGCAGTCCGGTGTCGTCTGCGCGTTTTCAGCCCTCTGCTTCTCCAGCCACAGGTAGTCTTTTGTGACCCCGATGTCGATGAAGTCCCACGGCAGCAGCTCGTCCTTCCCCCTCCCGCGGGACGCGCAGAAGGCAGGGTCGATCCCCTCCTCCCGAAAGGCCTGCATCCATCTGTCAAAATTGAAATGTTCCTGCCAGCCGTCCAGCCTGCAGCCAAGGGCATAGGCGCGGGCGAGCACCCTGCCCAGTCTGCGGTCGCCCCGGGCAAAGCAGGCTTCCAGAAAGCTCAGCTCAGGATCATGCCAGTTGAACGTGACGCCGCGGATGTTCAGCGCCCCGCGCAGAAGCGCTTGCTTGCGCCTGATCTCCTCCAGGCTGTTCTGTCCCTCCCACTGGAAGGGGGTGAAGGGCTTGGGCACGAAGGTCGAGGCGCTGACGGAGACTTTGACGCCCCGGGCGCGTTTCTCCTTCGGCAGGGCATAGTAGCAGCCCACCACTTTCCTCGCCAGGTCGGCGATGCCCAGCAGGTCTTCGTCCGTCTCCGTGGGGAGGCCGATCATGAAGTACAGCTTGACGCTGTCCCAGCCGGAGAGGAAGGCCTCCGTCACGGTGCGCAGCAGGTCTTCCTCCGTCACGCCCTTGTTGATCACGTCGCGCAGCCGCTGGGTGCCGGCCTCCGGGGCCAGCGTCAGGCCGCTCTTCTTGACCTGCGCGCTGTCCTGCAGCGCTTCCTGGAGCTCCCCGTCGATGCGCAGGCTGGGAAGGGAAAGGCTGACGCGTTTGGCGGAGAACCGTTCGTTCAGGCCGCGGATCAGTCCCAGCAGTTCAGAATAGTCGCCTGTGGACAGGCTGGACAGGCTCATCTCCTCGTACCCTGTGGAAGCGACCAGCTTTTCTGCCAGCTCAAAGAGTTTTTCGGTGCTGCGCTCGCGCACCGGGCGGTAGATCATCCCGGCCTGGCAGAACCGGCAGCCGCGCGTGCACCCCCGCATGATCTCCAGCACGATGCGGTCGTGCACCGCCTCGGTATAGGGCACCGGGATGCTTTCCGGGAAGGCGGCCTGGTCCAGGTCCAGTTCCATGCGCTTCCTGACCGTGGCGGGGATGCCCGGCGCAACAGGATCGAAGGCAGCCAGGCTGCCGTCCTGATGGTATTGCGGGGCATAAAAGCGCGGGAGGTAGACCCCCGGGACGTCCGCCAGGCACCGGAGCACCTCTTCTCTTGGCCGGCCGGAATGCCTGCCGAGGCCGATCGCCCGGAGCATTTCCGGCGCTGCCGTCTCGCCGTCGCCCATCAGGAAGGCGTCGATGAAGGGGGCCAGCGGCTCGGGGCTAAAGGCGCAGGGGCCCCCCGCGATGATCACGGGGTCCGTTTCGCCCCGCTCTTCGTTCTGAAGCGGAATGCCGCCCAACTCCAGCATCGCCAGGATGTTGGTGTAGCTCATCTCATACTGCAGGGTAAAGCCGACCGCGTCAAACCCGCTCAGGGGCGTGCGCGTCTCCAGGGAGAACAGCGGGATCCCCGCGGCCTTCATCCCGTCCAGCATGTCCGGCCAGGGCATCATGACCCGTTCGCAGGACAGGTCCGCCTCCCGGTTGACGGCGTCATAGAGCACCTTCATGCCCAGATGGCTCATGGCCACCTCATAGGTGTCCGGAAAGGCGAAGCAGAATCGGGTCAGGCCCGGCGCGGGGTCTTTCTTCACTTCGTTGACTTCACCGCCGGTGTAGCGGGCAGGGCGCGAAACCTGCTCCAGGAGCCTTTCCAGGCGAAGGGTCATCTCACTGTCCAAATCCAACCTCCGATCATGCGTGGGAGCATAGTTTACCACAGCCCGGGCAGGGATGTCACCCGGGAGCGGGTATAATATGGCAGGCCAGAAAGACAGGGCCGAAGGAGAGAAAGATGCGGATCAGCCTGGAGGACGTGAAGAACAGCGCGGCGGTCAACGCCTACATCAGGAAAGCGGACGAATCGCTGACCGCGCTGGGGTTTACGGAGCACAGTTTCGCCCACGTCACCAGGGTGGCCCTCACCGCGGCGGACATCCTTCACGCCTGCGGCCGCGGCGGGCGGGAGACGGAGCTTGCCGCCATCGCGGGGTATCTCCATGACATCGGCAACGTGATCAACCGCGAAGGCCATGAGACCAGCGGCGCGCTGATGGCCTTCTCCCTGCTCAGCGGGATGGGGGCGGACCCGGAGGACATCGCGGCGGTGACCGCCGCCATCGGAAACCATGACGAAGGGACCGCTTTCCCGGTCAATGAGGTCGCCGCCGCCATGATCCTGGCGGACAAGACCGACGTGCGCCGCAGCCGAGTGCGCAGCCTGGACACCATTTCCCGGGACATCCACGACCGGGTCAATTACGCGGTCATCCAGTCAGAGGTCCAGATGCCGGAAGGGGAAAAGGAGATCCGGCTCAGCCTGACGATCGACACCGCCATCTGCCCGATCTCCGAGTACTTTGAGATCTTCCTCAGCCGCATGCTGCTCTGCCGCCGCGCCGCCCAGCGCCTGGGCCGCGTCTTCGCGCTCATCATCAACGGCCAGAAGATGATGTAGGGGATCAGCATCAACCGGCCGGACTTCAGCAAACGGAGGACTTTCATGGACAGCATCGTGCATTTTGAGATCATGGCGGATGACCTCCCCCGTGCCATGGCCTTTTACCGAAAGGTTTTCGGCTGGCGCTTTGAGGATTATTCCGGGTACACCGGCACGCCTTACTGGGGCGTCATCACAAAGGAAGAGGGACAGCCCGGCATCAACGGCGGCCTGATGCCCAGGAACGCGCCGGTAAGCGCGCCGGGCAGTTCTCCCGCGGCTTTTGTCTGCACCGTCCAGGTGGATGACTATGACGCAACGGAAAGGATCATCCTCTCCGCGGGCGGCGAGATCCATCTGCCGAAATACGCGCTCCCCGGCATGGCCTGGCAGGGGTATTACGCGGATACGGAGGGCAACCTCTTCGGGATCCATCAGGCCGACCCCAACGCCAAATAAGAAAACGGAGACAAGACAAATGGCAGATCTTCACCTGTACCACTTCGAGGGCTGTCCCGCCTGCAGGCAGGCCAAGCAATGGATCGCCGAGCTGCGCGAGGAAAAACCCGAGCTCGCGAACGTTGAAATCACCATGACTGACGTGTATAAAAACCCGGGCTTCAAAGCGCCGGCGCCCTTCTACTACGTGCCGACCTTCTTCGTGGACGGCCGCAAAGTCCTGGAAGGGGAAGTCACCAAGGAAAAAGTGGAAGAGATCCTGCGCGCCGGGATCTGAAAGGCATACCGCGCCTGACCGGTCTGCTGGGGCAGGCCGGTTTTGTATGATCAGGCCTCCACTTCATGCATGAAAGTGATTGCGCGATCCCGCCTGCCCTGATAGGATGGGAAAGGCTGAAAAGCCGGTCATGAGGAGGAAGAGCGTATCAGAACCAATTTTCACACCCACACCGCGCGCTGCCTGCACGCAGTCGGATCTGACGAGGCCTACGTCCAGGCGGCCATTGAGGCAGGCTATGCGCAGATCGGGTTTGCCGACCACACCCCCTGGCCCTGCAATGAAAGCATCCAGTCCCACATGAGGATGTCCCCTGACGAACTGGACGGCTACGTGAGCGCCGTGCGCCGCCTGGCGAAGGAGAACAGCGGAAAGATCGATATCCATCTGGGCCTTGAGGCGGAGTACTACCCGGAATACATGAATTGGCTGAGGGATACCCGGGAGCAATATGGGATAGAGTATCTGCTTTTCGGCAACCATTACGACCGGATCCGGGAGGACTTCTATTTCGGCGTTCTCAGATGCCCTGAGGATGTGCGCAGGTACGCCCGGCACGCCGTCCGGGGCATTGAAAGCGGGATGTTTTCCTGCATCGCCCATCCGGACCTGTACATGCAGGGATACGCTCGCTTTGACGCGGAGTGCAGGAGCGCGGGCAGGGACATCTGCCGCGCAGCGCGGGAATGCGGCGTACTATTGGAATACAACCTGTCCGGCCTGTACAACCATTTCCGCAGGGGGGCGGGTTACCCCTGCCCCGAATTCTGGGAGATCGCGGCGGAGGAGAAGGCCGGGGCCATCATCGGCATCGACGCGCACAGCCCGGAGCGTTTCGGGAACAGGGAACTGTACGACCTGGCCGTCATGCACCTGAAAGCCCTGGGCATCAGGCGCATTGAAAACATCGCGGAGCAGAACCTCAGGCCCGCGTCCATCGCGTAGAGTTGGTTTTATTGCAATCGTTTAGGAGGAGCCCCATGTCAGAAACGGCAAATCGATCCCGAGAAAACCCGATTGTGTGGCTCTACCGGGTGATCCAGGGTGCCCTGATCGGCGGCGGCGCGATCCTGCCCGGCGTGTCAGGGGGCGTGCTGGCGGTGGTGTTCGGCATCTACCGGCCGATGATGGCCTTCCTTTCCCATCCCATCGCCACGTTCAGGACGCAGTACAGGCTGTTCGTCCCGGTCATTCTGGGCGTCGGGCTGGGGTTCTGGGGGTTTGCCAAACTGGTGGACTGGATGTTCTCCGGTTTCTCCCCCATCCCGCTGGCGCTGTTCGTGGGGCTGATCCTGGGCACGGTGCCGCTGCTGTACAAAGCGGCGCAGAAGCCGCAGGCGGGGTCCCAGCTTACGCAGGCGGAGAAGAAGAACAACCTTCTGGCGCTGGTCATCGGCTTCATCGCCCTTCTGGCGTTTCTTTTCCTGGTTTCAGGGGGGCAGGGGCAGGACCTGGATCCGACCCTGCCGCTCAGCTTCCTTTCGGGGATCATCTGGGGCTTCAGCCTGGTGGTGCCCGGGCTGTCCTCCTCCTCCATCCTCCTGTTCATCGGCATCTATACGAAGATCATGGCGGCCGTGAAAGACCTGGACCTCGCTATCGTCCTGCCCCTGCTTCTTGGCATCGCGCTGGTCGCCTTCCTGCTGGCCCGCTTCATCGACAGGCTGTTTGACCGGCACTTCGGCGTCGCGTCCAACGCCGTGGTCGGACTGGTCGTCGCCAGCACCCTTGCCATCGTCCTCATCCCCCCGCCTGAGTACCGGCTGACGACCGTGACTGAGGGGATCGTCTGCGTGCTGGTCGCCGCAGCCGGCTTTGTCGGGGCGCATTACCTGGGCAAATGGGGGGAGAAGATCAAGCCCAACGATTGAGAAAGGAAGATCAGCGTTTGGAAAAACCCTTCATCTGCTTTGGCACTGTGACCATCGACTGCGCGCCGGAACATGTGCCCGCGATGATCGATTTCTACTCAAACATTCTGGACCTGAAACTGGGCAACAGCCCGGAGGACCCTTTCCCCTTCCTGTCGGGCAAGGACAAGCTGTCAGGCGCGGACCTGCGCTTGATCCTCCAGCCGCTGGATGATTACATGCCGCCCACCTGGCCGGGCAATGAGCGCGGCACACAGGTGCACCTGGATCTGGGCGTCCGCGACCTGCCGGCGGCCGTCGCCTACGCGAAATCCATCGGTGCCAAGGAGCCGCCCGTGCAGTTCAGCGAGAACTGGCATGTGATGCTCGACCCCGCCGGGCACCCCTTCTGCCTTTGCCGGTTCCCGGAAGAATAGACGGAATCAAGAGATTTAGCAGCCCGCGCATTATCCGCGCGGGCTGCTATTGATTTTACGGGATGTCCTACTCGGCCATGAAGCCCCAGTCCAAAAGCTGCTTCAGAAGTGGATGGTCCTGGGTCAGCACGAGCACGCTGTTCGCCTTGAAGCTGCCCCGCATCGCCTGCAGGGAGCGCCAGAACTGATAGAACTCCGGGTCGGCTTTGTAGGCGCTGTTGTAGATGCCCATGGCAGCCGCGTCGGCCTTGGCACGGGTCTCGCCCGCCGCGCGCACAGCGTCCGCCTCGATCTTCGCCGCCTTCAGGTCCGTGTCGGCAACCAGCATGCGGTAAGTCTCCTCCCCCTGGCTGCGCAGCTGCTGGGCCACCTTCGCGCGGTCCGCCTTCATCCGGTCATAGGTCGTTTCCACGTTGGCCTGGGGCAGGATGGTGCGGTGCACCTGGATGTCCTTGACCTCGATGCCGCGGATGACCATGTCCCGGTTGATGGTCTCCAGGCCGGTTTTCAGCGCGGAGTTGAGCGCGTCCTTGTTGGAGATGAAATCCTCCGCCAGCAGGCGGTTGATGGCCTGTACGATAACGGGATGAATGAGGTTGTCCAGCTGGTTTTCCGCGTTCATCGAGGTGCCCAGCTTCAGGCTGAACAGCGCGGGATCCGAGACGCGCCACTGGGCATAGGTGGTGATGTTGTACTGTTTCTTTTCGCTGGTGTTCACCGTCTCTGAACTGGAGGTGTAGCTGAACAGCAGGGAGGAGAACTTGTCAACCTTGTCCACAAAGGGTACCTTGAAATGAAGCCCGCTGCCCCGCCTGATCGCGACGGTGCCGGAGGAGGTGATCTCATCCTTGAGCAGCTCCCTGTAGTCCTCATGGAAGGTGTTGTTGTCGTCCAGGATGATGGCCTTGATGACGCCGAAGCGGCTGACCACAGCCTGCTCAGCCTCGTTGACGATGAAGAAGGCTTCGTTGAGCAGGATCAGGAAGGCGATGAGCAGAACCGCCAGGATGATTAGAAGACGGGTGTTCTTTTTGGCAAAGCCCTTCAGCGCTTCCGCCGCCTTGCTCGAAACGTTTGGCCGGTACGGGCTGTTCCAGCTGCCCTGATTGTTGCTGTTCATCTCAGATCCCCCCTTCCGGCGCGGGAGCGCTTACAAGGTCTTCCCCCAGGTCCAGGTGCTGCAGCACGTTGCTGCCCTCGTCCACCACCACGATGCGCCCGGCCCCGCCGAGGATCTCCTCCATCGTTTCGATGATCATCCGGCTGCGCGCCGAGGCCGGCTCCGCGTTGTACTCCTCCAGCACGGCCTTGAATCCGGCGGTGTCGGCCTCCGCTTTGGCGGTGATCTCCGCGTCATAGGCGATGGCGCCCTGGGTCAGCTCATACGCCTTGGAGCGCGCCAGCGGAAGGACCTGGAACTCGTACTGCTGCGCTTCGTCCAGACGCCTTGTCATTTCGTTCTTGGCATTGTTCACATCCTCGTAAAATGAGGTGACCGCCTCGGGCACGGTGATGTTCTGGATGTGGACGGCATGCACCTTGACACCCATCCTGTAGGAGTCGATCAGGGCCTGAAAATCAGGCAGCACTTCCTGCTCGATGGCGTCCTTGTTCAGCAGCGCCTCATCCAGGGACCGGTTCTGGATGTTGCGTCTGAGGATGGCTTCAAACGCCAGGTGCATGGTTCCCTGCGGATCCTCCACGTCAAAGAGGTATTCCCGCACGTCCCGGATGGTGTACTGGTAGATCGCCTCCAGCTGCACGATGCTGTTGTCGTTGGTCAGCATCACGGACTCATCCATGACGTCAAGGTATTCCGCCGAGGTGCGGCTGGTGCCCCCGGTGGTGGTGCGGTATCCGTATTCCACGTTGTGGATGGTGGTCACACTCCGGGAGACCACCTGCTGGATAAAGGGGATACGCCAGTAAAGTCCCGGGATGTTGGTATCGGTGACCTGGCCGAAGGTGAGCACCAGCGCCTGCTCCCCCTGGCCCACCCGGTACAGTCCCCCCAGACCCAGCGCCAGGATGACGGCCAGCACGCCCAGCCAGATCAGGACCCTGCCTTTTTTCTTCGCTTGCATCGCTTTCTCGCTTTCAGTCATAATAAATGTATTATACCCGCCCGGCTGAGCCCCTCAGCCGATGACGCGGATAAAGTCGCACAGCCATTCCATGTTCAGGATATCATAGGGTTTCAGTTTCAGTTCATCCCCCGCCCGCAGGTAGCCCTGCATGTCCCTGATGGGGCCGTAGAAGGGGCTGAAGCTGTCCCTGGCGATGCTGGCGCGCATGAAGTGCAGCAGCTGGGCATTGCTGATCCCCAGTCCGGAAGAGGTCAGGAAGCGCAGCACCCCCGCCCCCAGACCCCACCAGAGCCCTGTGACATTGGGGTCCCCCCGGTCGATGACGCGCAGGATGTCCAGGCTGCCGTTGAGGTAACTGCTCACGATCTCGGTATAGTACCGCCCCCAGTCCCACTGCGGGGCCGCGATGTACTCCCTTGGGTTCCCCTCCCCGTCCAGCCTGGCCACGAAGGAAAAGACCCCTTCGGGCACGGTGATCCCCTGAAGACCGGGGTACCGCGGCGTCAGGGCGACGTCCGCTCCCTGCCGCACCGCGGCCAGAAGGCCGTTGACGCAGGTGACGGGCTGATTGGGCAGCACGCCTTTCCAGACCGCCATCACCTCCGCGTCCGCCCGGACGGCTTTGACCCCCAGCCCGAAGGCGTTGATGTCCGCGGTGTGGCGGTTGTAGTCGATCTTCGGGGTGATGTAGGCGACCTTCATGCTTTTTGTCGCCATCGCCGCCGCCATGCCGCACAGGAACATCGCCTCGTAATAGCGCCCGTAGTAGGTGCTCAGCCGGAAATCCTCCCGGATGCGCGAATACACCAGGGTCAGGCAGTCAGGGTGCTCCAGGGCGAATCTGAGGGAGGGAAGGGTCAGCTCCGACGCGGTGATCAGCAATAGGTCGGCGTCCTTTGCCTGCTCGGACAGCTTTTCATACACGTTGTTGGGGGAAAGGCTGTCGACAAACCCGGACGTGACCCGATCACCCATCTCTTCCTGCATGGCAAAACGACCCCGCTCATGCGCGCCCAGCCAGTTGTCCTCCGCCCTGCCGGCGGGATAGGCAAACACCACGTTGGCGCCGCGCTTCTGCCCGAACAGGCGCGTCATCAGCCCCGGGGCGGGTTTCTCCTCAGGGGCGAGCATCAGGACTGGCTCCTGGCGCGGCTGGGAGACCAGTTCCATCTGCGGAAGCAGTGCCGTGATCTGATCGGCCATGGCGGAAATCGTGGTATTCACCGGCAGGCCGTAGACCTTCAGGTATTCCAGGAAGGCGTCCCCCAGCGGCAGGGGCGCTTTCACTTTGGTATAGGCGGCCTCAAACTGCAGGTACATCGCGTTGAAGTTGAGCCCTTCCTCGTTTTCCGTCCCCGCGGCCCAGCGCTCCTCAAGCTCCGCCAACTGCTGGTATTTTTCCCCGGCGGAGAGCTGGATGTTCTTGAACCTGCCGGTTTTGTCGTAACGGAGGTAGGCATAGTAGACCGCGGTGGCAGGGTCGTTCTCATCCAGCTGGGGCACCACGCGCGTGATGTCCGCGCGGACGGTCGGGGATCCAAAATGCTTGAGGATGCTGACGCGCTTGTTGCCCTCGATGACGTAATAATTCCACAGGTACTCATAGACCTGCACCGCGTCGCGCAGCCCCTCGCCCATATGAATGGCGCAGAGGTGGATCCATTTGCCGGCAAACTCGCTGCTCTCCCCGTGCAGCGGCATGAAGCCCGCGGAGAAGGAATTGGCGCGCGCGGCGGTATAGGTGCCCACAACGCGGGAGAGAGAGATCTCCCGCTGCGGCTGTTTCATATACGCCATGATGCGGGTCTGCCCGGTGAGCTCATCCAGCGCCGCGAGGTTGCCTCGCTCCCCCCTGGCAGTCCGTTCCCTGTATTCCCGCTGCGCCGTCTTCACAGCCCGGCTGTACTCAAACCGCGCTTCCTGGTGCAGATTCCTTTCCATAGGCTCTCCCCCAGTCATATCGGGTCTTGATGTAGCTGATCCGTTTTCGTCGGATCGGTGGAGAGACGTGCAGGTCCAGCAGGCTGTAACCGTAGGCGTTGTAGATCTGCGTTTCCCCGTACTGAATGCTCCGTTTGCGGCTGGCGTAGGTAAGGTGCTGGTGTCCGTGGAAATGCCAGGCGGGCCTGAACAGGTCCAGCAGGACGCGGTAAGCCGGAAAGCCTTTGTGGAAACTGTCTTCCCCGTCGCCCAGCCCCCTCGCGGGCGTATGCGTCACCAGCACGTCGAATCCGCCGTAGTGGCTGATCTCCTGCATCCGCCGGGTGATCTGCCGGGCGACCTCCTGATCGCTGTAGTGGAAAGGCTTGGGGCTTGCTGAATTGCATCCGCCAAAGCCGATGAAGCGCACGCCGCCCAGCACCTGCATCTTCTCCTCAAGGTTGATGCAGCCCTCAGGCGGGTTTGCGATCATTTTGCCGTCATGGTTGCCGTGAACGTAAAACAGGGGGGCCGACACCATCGTGGTCAGGAAGGACAGGTAGGAGGGCTTCAGGTCGCCGCAGGACAGAATGACATCCACCCCCCTGAACAGGGATCTGTCAAAATAGTCCCAGATGAACGGGCTCTCCGCATCCGCTACAGCCAAAACCCTCAGGTGTTCCATGCATGCCTCCTGATATCCTGCCGGAATGAGTATACAGGATGAGAACAAGCGCGTCAAAGACGGTGCAGGCGTCCGCTTTGCGTCAAAGCCTGCGATACGGTATGATAAGAAACACCCGGTATTACGTCAGCATGGAGGAGCTTATGAGCCTTGCGGACAAGGTGTTCATCGACAACTGCAGCCGCATCCTCAGCGAGGGCGTGTGGGACAGGGGGCAGGCAGTCCGCCCGAAGTGGGAGGACGGCAGCCCGGCGCACACGGTCAAGCTGTTCGGGCTGGTCAACCGCTATGACCTGACAAAGGAGTTCCCCATCCTGACGCTGCGGCAGACAAGGCTTGCGAACTGCGTGGACGAGCTGTTCTGGATCTGGCAGAGGAAGTCCAATAACGTCAGGGACCTGAACAGCCGCATCTGGGACCAGTGGGCGGACGGGAACGGCAGCATCGGCAAGGCCTACGGCTACCAGCTGGGCGTGAAGCACCGCTATGCGGAAGGCAAGTTCGACCAGGTGGACCGCGTGCTGTACGACCTGAAGCACAACCCCGCCTCCCGGCGGATCATCACCAACATGTACGTGCACGGGGACCTGCACGCGATGGCGCTGTACCCCTGCGCCTATTCCATGACCTTCAACGTGTCCGGGAACCGGCTCAGCGCCATCCTCAACCAGCGCTCCCAGGACATGCTGGTGGCGAACAACTGGAACGTATGCCAGTACGCGGTGCTGGTCAGGCTGCTCGCCCAGGTGAGCGGCCTTCTGGCCGGGGAGCTGGTGCACGTGATCGCCGACGCGCACATCTACGACCGTCACGTGCCGCTGGTGGAGGAGCTGATCCGCAGGGAGCCGCTTCCCGCGCCGACGCTTTCCGTCAATCCGGACGTCATGGACTTCTACGCGTTCACGGTGAAGGATGTCGAACTGCATGATTACCGCTTCCACCCCTTCCCGGTGAAGATCCCGGTGGCGGAATGAGAAAGGAAATGGGATCATGAACGCCATCGTCGCCGTGGATGAGCGCTGGGGCATCGGCAGGGACGGCGGGATGCTGTTCCACCTGCCGGGGGATTTGAGATATTTCAGCAGGATCACCCGGGGAAAGACCCTGGTCATGGGCCGTGCTACCCTTTTATCCCTGCCCGGCGGCCGGCCGCTGAAGGACCGGCGCTGCCTTGTTCTCAGCCGGAATCAGAACTTTCTGGCGGAAGGCGCGGAGGTGCTGCATTCTAAGGAAGAATTGGCCCGCGCAATAAAGGCCCTTCCTGCGAATGAGGTCTTTCTCATCGGCGGGGAGAGCCTGTACCGGGACCTGCTGCCCCACTGCGAAAAGGCCTATGTGACCAAGGTCCGCGCTTCCGCCCCCGCCGACCGCCGCTTCCCCGACCTGGATGAACTCCCGGGGTGGCATCTTCTGGAACAGGGGGAGGAACAGGAGGAGAACGGGCTGAGGTACGCGTTCTGCGTGTATGGGAACAGGGACGTGAAACCCCTGTACTGAAATGGGCTTGTCAATCAAGGCGAGGATACCCCATTCTCTGAGGCCGGGTGATCAGCCGGATCAAAGGGGCAGCCTCACGGCATTCACAGGATATTGCCCTGTGACCGGGTCCTTGCGAACATAATCACAGAATACTGCCTTTGAACCGCCCTGTTCGGACAGCAGGCCCACGGCGCGGGGCACGCCCGCTGTCCGCGGGAACAGGCGGGACAGTATCCGCCTGGCTTCGTGAAGCCCCTTGCCTTCCTGTCTGAGGGCGGCGGGCAGCACGCTGGTTTTTGTGGAAGCAAGGCGGTCCGTCAGTATCAGGTTCCGAAGCAGACCAGCCTGTTCCGGCAGATATTCCGTGAGGCGGGCATAAACGAGGTTGGTCAGCGCGTCCAGGGACAGCGGTCCCCTGCCCTCCTCTTCCGCCCGGATGGCCTTGCCCAACAGCAGGAACAACTCGCAGGGGCGGATCCCCGCCTCGCCGGTCAGGTACTTCAGCGTCCCCATGAACCGCCCGCTGTTGTGCATCCTGTCCAGCGCGCGCTCCATCAGGTGCAGGGCGGACAGATCCTCCCCGCTCATAGATGGGGTGCTCATTACCTCATACGGCGGCAGGGGGTCAAACGCGCAGGGGTATGTCTCCGGCTCCTCCCGCATCGCGCTGCCGTGCAGCAGCTTGAGAAAGCCCAGCTGCAGCTCGTGCGGGCGCAGCAGGTAGGCCGCGTCAAAGCCCCGCAGGAACATCTCAAGGCTCTCCCCCGGCAGGCCCGCGATCAGGTCCAGGTGCACGCGCGCGCGGCCGCAGGCGATGAGCCTGCGGGTCATTTCAATGAGGCGCTTCATGTCTGTCCTGCGGCGCACGCGCCTGAGCGTATCCTCCTGAATGGACTGCAGCCCGATCTCAAAGCGGAACAGGCCGGGAGGTGCGGCAGAAATGATCTCCAGCGTCTCCCCGTCCAGCAGGTCCCCCGCGATCTCAAAGTGAAAAACAACGGGGCCTGGGATCCCCTTCCCGGCTTCCCCGGCGATGAAGCGCAGGAGGGCCTTCGCGCGCGCCCTGTCCGCGTTGAAGGTGCGGTCGACAAACTTGATGGTTTGGGTGCCCGAGTTGGCAAGCAGGAGGATCTCCCTGAAGGCGCGGTCCAGGGAGCAGGCCCGCGGCCTGTCCCCCCGCCCGGAGAGGCAGAAGGCGCAGGAAAAGGGACAGCCGCGGCTGGTCTCGATATAGGCGATGCGGCCGTTCAGGGCCCGCAGGTATTCAGAACCGACCGGCGAAGGCCACTCCCCATTCGGATCAGCCGGGGGGTTGGCGCGTACCCCGCCGTTCTCTCGGAAACACAGCCCCGGGATCTCCTCCGTTCCGCCCGCCCCGCACAGCGCGTCCGCCAGCATCGCAAGAGGCCGTTCGCCCTCTCCGGAGATGATGAAATCCGCCTCCGGGCAGGCTTTCAACGTTTTCTCCGCGTGGAAGGAGACCTCCGGCCCGCCCAGCACGATGACGCAGTTCGGCAGAGCGGCACGCAGAGGGGGGAGCAGTCCGGCAACGGCCGTGATGTTCCAGATAGAACAGGAGATGCCCAGAAGGTCCGGCCTGCTTACGAAGATCCTGTCCAGCAGGCCTACCGGCGGCTCGTTCACCGTCCCTTCCACGACATGCGCCTCATGCGGCAGGGCGGCATAGGCCTTCAACCCCGCCTTAAGGCAATAAGGCGCGAGGGAGGAATGGACGTACTGCGAGGCGATGCCCAGCAGCGTGATCCGCAAAGGCAGTTCTTTCAAGTGACACCACCCCTCCCCTCTTTTTCTCAAATCCATGCTATCACAGCCCGGAATGAAAAGACACAGGCCCTCCCTTTCGGAAAGGCCTGCCAGGCTGTTGACACACTGTATCCAGGAAAGTTTCAGAGGACACAGCCCTCTGACTGTGATCGTTTCCTTCGGCTTTGCCGGGCGGGCGGGGCGGTTTGCGCAGCAATTCATTCCTTGCATTTTCACGGTCCGGGAGCGCGGCGGCGGAGCGAGAATGCCCGTTCTTCCAAAACGGCAAAGTGTCCGAAGACACTTTATCGACGCTCAGTACGCTTTGGCGAAATACATCACCTTGTCCGCGGGCCCGCCGCAGCATACGCAGGTTTCGGCAATGGGGGTCTGGTCAAAGGGCATGTTGCGGCTGGTGGCGGAGAAAGCGTCCTTGATCCTGTCCTCGCAGGCACGTTCGCCGCACCACATCGCCCGGGCATAGCCCTGGCTGACCTGTTCGCCCAGCTCTTCCATGCTGAACACGTCCCTGGTGCGGGTGAGGCGGAAGGCGTCGGCGATGTCGAACATGTTCCTGCGGATGTCCTCCAGCAGGGCCTTGACCTCCTCCGTCAGGCTGTCCAGCTTCAGGGTCCCCTTTTCAAAGGTGTCCCGGCGCATGAAGGCCGCGACGCCGTTTTCGATGTCCCTGGGCCCGATCTCAAGCCGCAGGGGCACGCCTTTCAGCTCCCACTCGTTGAACTTCCACCCGGGGGAGACGTTGTCCCTGTCGTCCAGCTTCACACGGATGCCGGCGGCCTTGAGCAGACTGAAGACCTCTTCGCATTTCTCCTTCACTCCGCCCTTGTGCGCGGCGATGGGCAGGATGACCGCCTGGAAAGGCGCCACGGCCGGGGGCAGCTTCAGGCCGCGTTCGTCGCCGTGGGCCATGATGATGGCGCCGATGAGGCGGGTGGACATGCCCCAGCTGGTCTCGTGGCAGTACTCCAGCACGCCGTCCCTGTTCTGGTACTGGATGGAAAAAGGCACGGAGAAGTTGGTGCCGAAGTTATGGGTGGTGCCGGCCTGCAGGGCTTTGCCGTCCTGCATCATGGCCTCCACCGAATAGGTGGCGCGGGCGCCGGCGAATTTCTCCTTGTCGCTCTTCCGGCCCGAGAACACGGGGATGGACAGCACGTCCTCGCAGAAGGCACGGTAAAGCTCAAGCATCTGGAGCGTTTCCTCCTGCGCCTCCTCCGCCGTGGCATGCACCGTGTGACCCTCCTGCCACCAGAACTCCGCCGTGCGCAGGAAGGGGCGCGTGGTCTTCTCCCAGCGCATCACCGAGCACCACTGGTTGTACTTCATCGGCAGATCGCGCCAGGAATGCACCCACTGGCTGAACATGGTGCAGAACAGGGTCTCCGACGTGGGCCTGATGGCCAGGCGTTCCGGCAGGGTCTCTCCCCCGCCCTGGGTCACCCAGGCGACTTCCGGCGCGAACCCTTCCACGTGCTCGGCTTCCTTGAGCAGCAGGGACTCCGGGATGAGCATGGGCATGGACACGTTCTCATGCCCCGTTTCGCGGAAACGGCGGTCCAGCTCCTCCCGGATGAGCTCCCAGATGCGGTTGCCGTAGGGCTTCAGTGCCATGCAGCCGCGCACCGGCGTGTAGTCCATCAGCTCGGCCATGCGAACCACGTCGGTGTACCACTGGGAGAAGTTCTCCTCCCGGGGGGTGATGTGCTGGACGAACTCCTGCTTCTCCTGCTTTGCCATGCTTCCTCCTTAAATAAAAACCCCGTCCCCGCAGGGACGGATGCTCTTGCTTCCGCGGTACCACCTTGCTTGGCGCTTCCGCGCCCGCTCTGCCCCTTAACGCGGGGAACGGCGGGGATTGGCCGCGGCCGCGGGGCGGGATACCGGCCCTGCGCGCTCTCACCCTCCGCGCTCGCTTTCAATGGCCTTTGCTCCCCGCGATTGCCTGTTCAATTGTCAGGCAGTATACCATTGCGCCCTGTTGGATGCAAGAAGGCGGCGGCAGCGTTCCGTCTCCGTCATGCCCAATCCACCGTTGGGAGATCGAGCGATCAACCGGATGGAACAGCCATGGGTCAGCCCGGTTCACCGATTCCTGCGGATGTCCCCCAAAGCCCTGGCATATTCAGCCGGGTGCTCCAGCACCAGGCTGCACCCAAGAGCGATGCATTCCTGGGCATGCTCGGCCACGTGCACCGGGATGCCCATCTCCCGCCCGATCACCTCGCGCAGCCCGCGCATCTGCGCGCCGCCGCCGGTCAGCTGGATGCCGTCGTCAAACACGTCGTTGGCCAGCTCGGCCGGGATCTGCTCAATCACGCTGTGCAGCCCCTCGATCAGCGCGTGCAGGGGCTCTTCCGCCGCTTCCGCGCATTCCTCGCTGGTGATGTCCGCCTGACGGGGAAGGCCTGACACCAGGTTGCGTCCGGCGACCGGCAGGGTCAGCATGTTCTGCTCCTGGATGTCGGCGGTGGCCACCGCGCATTTCAGGTCCTCGGCGGTGCGCCAGCCGATGAGCAGGTTGTGTTTCAGGCGGATGTAGCGGATCAGCGCGTCCGTAAAGGAATCCCCCGCGGTGTCCAGGATGCTGCGGGCCATGATCTCCCCTGAGGAGATGACGGCGATGTCCGTGGTCGCCCCGCCGATGTCCACCACCATCCGGCCTGTCGGCTCATTGATCAGAAGACCGGATCCCAGGGCGGCCGCCAGGGGGCGTTCGATCAGCTGGGTACGCCTGGCCCCTGCCTCCAGCATGCCCAGGATCAGCTGGCGCTTCTCGACCTCGTTCGCCGTGGCGGACAGGCTCATCAGCGCGCGGGGCCGGTTGAAGAGGTGCTTTCCCACCACGCGCATGACGAAGTAGTTGAGCATGACGCTGAGCATGTCAAAGTCCTGGATGGCGCCTTTCTGCAGCGGACGTACGATGGATATGCCGCCGGGTTCCCGCCCGATCATGTGGTAGGCATCCAGGCCGATGCTGATGATGTTGCGCGTGTCATGGTTGACCGCCAGCACCGCGGGCTCAGACAAAACAACGCCTTTTCCGCGCTCGCTGATGATCACGTTGGATGAGCCCAGATCGATGCCGATATCCTCAACTGAAGCCATCGGGCCGCTCCTCTTCGAGTGAAATCCTGAACACGATGCGAAGGGCTGTAACAACTTCGCATTTAAACACACACACTATATCACATAATGGTAACAAATGCCACAATTTTGTGAAAATTTATTCGAATAAGTGCGGGCATCCCCACTTTCTGTGCTAAACCGCGGAGGAACCCGTCCATAAAGTCCGCCGCCCGAGCACGTCGATGACCATCACGGCCACGGTGCCGCGCAGGAGGGGCACTTCCAGGCTGCGGGCTATACCGGGGTTCCCCTTGGAACGCAGGGAGGATGCGTAGGCGACGAACACGCCGCTGCCCATCAGCCCGGCATACCACTGATCCACCCCGTCAAAGCCGCGCAGGCGCAGGTCCCCCGGCTCCCGGCGGAAACCCTTCAGCTCCTCCTCCGGCAGCGTCAGCGCGTTGAGGGTGACCGTATAGTATCCGATACCGGGCAGCACGGACGCGTCCAGCATCGCCCCGTTCTGGCTCAGCGGCCCCTGGCATACCATCCGGTAGGCATCCAGCCGCTTGCGGCAGACAGAGAATGCGCAGATGCTGCTGTCCACCCCCAGAAAACGCCGGTCATTCGCGGCAGCGGACGCCAGGGCGGTCCCGGATCCGCAGGTCAGGTCCGCGACCAGGTCGCCGGGACGCGTCGTGGAGAGGATGATGCGGTCAAGCAGCGCCTGGGGTTTCTGTCCGGGATACCCCGTCCGCTGCGGGTCCTTCTGCTGCAGCTGGCTCACGTCGTTCCAGACGTCGTCAGGATAAACAGGCTCGTCATCATAATAGACGTACACCTTGCCCCCGGTCTTGATGCTGCGGTAGGAGCGCCCCTTCTCATCCACAAGGCGCTTCAGGTGATTGCTCCTGCTTTCCTTGCGCTTGACGGGCACGCCGCCAAGGTCAAAGAAATGCGCGGGCGACCTGGCATAAAACAGGATGGTGTCGTGCATGCGGCTGAAACAGCGCTTGCTCCGCCCGCCGGTCTGATACCCCCAGACGATCTCATTGCGGAAGTTGTCCGCGCCGAACACCTCATCCATCAGCGGCCTGTCCCGCGCGGAGGTGCGGAAATCCGTGTGGAGGAAGACGGAGCCCGTCTCATGGAGCAGTTCACGGGACAGGTTCAGCAACGCGCGGAGAAGATCCCCGCGCGAAGTCTCTCCCCTGCCGCCCAGGTCCCTGTAGGCGGGCAGCCAGACAGCCTGCCTGCTGTTGACCCACCCCGCTTCTCCCACCCGCATTTTGCATTCAAACCGCTCCCCGGTCTCACCCGGCGGGTCGAGGTAAATGCACTGGACCTGCCCAAAAAAGTGGGACAGATCCATGCTGAGCGCGTCGCCGCAGAGCAGGGAACCTCCTTCAAGGGGACGGTCGTTGATTTCCCGGAAACAGTCTGCCCGCTGCCAGATCATTTTGATCCCCCGTCATCCCAAATCCGCATGGAAAAGCGCTTGATAAAGGCATGCTGGCGAATGATGAACCCGCGCTGCACGGGGTCTTCCCACAGGATGGCTGCCGCATTCTCCGCAGCGCCGGTAAACCTTTCGGACAGACCCTCCATACCAGAGGACATCAGCGGGCAGAGCGGCCAGGCGCGGGGGTCCAAAAATACGATCGGCTGCCCCTCTCTTTCCCCAAAGGCGAGCGGGAAGATCCGGCAGGCAAGAGGACGCTGCGCGCGCTCACATACGCCCCCGCACAGCAGCATCCACCCTGCATCCCCCAGGCTCCCGTCCGGCAGGATCGTGAATCCCTCCGGCATCACGCCATAGAGGGCTTCCTCCCCCGGGAACAGCAGCATGCCGCCCCGGCCATCACAGTCCGGCTGGCAGCAGGCCCCGCCGCACAGGCCGCCGCAGTCCCGCAGCAATGGGGTCGCGTCTGCCAGCGATTCCCTTGCCCTGCGCAGCGCGTCAAGGCCTTTCACGTCCATCTCCACTGGTAAAATTGTAGCATGCCCGGCATTGATTGACAAGCAAAGCGGCGGTTCCTAAAATAGACCTGTCTTCCGCAACGGCCATAGGAGAAAGCCATGTTATTAACCCCGCCCGGCGATGTCTTAACGGCGCTTGAGCTGCTCAGCCGCCAGGGTTTTCAGGCATACCTGGCGGGCGGCTGCGTCCGCGACGCCGTCCTGGAGCGGGAACCGGATGATTATGACATCGCCACAGACGCCGTGCCGGAGGAGATGAAACATGTTTTTTCAGGGTATCAGACTGCGGAGATCGGGATACGCCACGGCACACTGACCGTCATCATGAGCGGCCGCCCGATTGAGGTGACCACCTACCGCCGCGACGGCGCGTATTCCGACGGCCGGCATCCGGACAGGGTCAGCTTCACAAAAAGCCTGGAAGAGGACCTGATCCGGCGTGACTTTACCGTCAACGCCATGGCCTGGCGCCCGGGCAGCGGCCTGGTCGACCCCTCAGGCGGCAGGAACGACTGCGAAAGCAAACTGATCCGGGCCGTCGGCGAACCCGGGAAACGCTTCCGTGAGGACGCGCTGCGCATCCTGCGCGCGCTTCGCTTTGCCGGCCAGCTGGGATTTGGGATCGAGCGGAACACGTATCAGGCAATGATGAGGGAAGCTGCCGGGCTGTCCCGCGTGTCCGCGGAGCGCGTGGCAAGGGAGCTCAACCGCGCCCTCATCGGCGATTTCGCGGCAACGGCCCTGCGCGCCTATCCAGAGGTCCTTTTCCTGGCGCTCCCCGAACTCAAGCCCATGCTGAAGGACGAAGACGCAAACGACAACATCCGGGAACAGGCGCTGATCACCCTTGAGGGAACGCCGAATGATCCCGCCCTTCGCTGGGCCGCCCTGCTCCTGTTCTGCGGCAAGCCCCGATCCGCATCCGGGGGATCCGTCTCCTCCGGGGACTACCAGGAGAGCGGCGGGACCCTGGCAGAAACGATCCTGAAAAGGCTCAGGCAGCCCAGGATGCTCACAGAACAGGTCCTCACGCTCATCCGGCATCATGAACAGCGCATTGATTCAGCCAATCTCCGGCTATGGCTTTCCTCCCTGGGTCCTGAGACGGCAAAAAAGCTTCTGCTGCTCAAACGCGCCGGCGTTTCCGCCAAAGGGCCGGGGGATACGCGCCGAATCGAGCAGCTTGACAGCCTTTACACGGAAGCGGCCCGCCTTCTGGATGAAGGCCTTTGCCTGAGCGTCCGCGATCTCGCGGTCAGGGGGGACGACCTGCTGGCGATGGGGTTTCAAAGGGACAGGCGCCTGGGGCAGACGCTGGACGAGCTGCTGCGGCGGGTGCTCACGGGAGAGTTGGAGAACCGGCGCGATGCGCTGCTGAAAGCGGCGGAAAGACTGCTTCCAAAGAATTGAGTCAAAAAGGACGGCCATCGCGGCCGCCCTTTTCATATTCCAATGATCCGAAAAATGCCTGCCTGTTTTTTCCTCAGGCTTCCGGAATGAGCACGCCCAGGTTGCCGTCCTTGCGCAGATAGAGCACATGAGTCAGGCCGCTGTCCACATCCACGTACACAAAGAAGCTGTGGCCCAGCAATTCCATCTGCATCACGGCATCCTCCATGCTCATCGGCCGCACGGTATACGTCTTCTGGCGGACCACCTGACGTTCTTCCTGTTCGGCGGGGGTGAGGTCCTCGATGAACTCCGGCTGCGCATCCGCGGGGATCTCCTCGCGCAGGCGCTTGTCCAGCCTGGTGCGGTGCTTGAGGATCTGTTTCTCAAGCTTGGCCAGGGCGCGGTCAATGGACATGAACAGGTTATCCTCGCTGCTTGCCTCGGCGCGCAGCAGCACCCCGTTGATGGGCACGGTGATCTCCACGATGCGCAGGGCTTTCTCCCGCCGCATGCGCACAAACATCTCCGTGTCCTGGCGCAGGTACTTCCCCATGGTCTGGGTCTTCCTGAGCAAGCGGTTCTCGATCGCCGGGGTGATGTTCATGCCCTTGGCCGTCATGGTGGTCTTCATGGTCTGTCTCCTCTCATCTCTATGGTTTTGGCTCAGGCGGATCTGATCCCGCCTTTATGGCTGTTCATCATTTGAGCCCGCGTAGACGTCTTCGAACTCCGGTTCCTGCAGCACTTTTCGCGCGTAGGAACAGGCGGCAAAGAGCTTATACCCCTCTTCCCGGGCATACCGGGCGACGCTTTCCACCAGTTTTCTCCCGATGCCCTGTCCCCGCAGGGAGGGATCGGTAAAGGTATGTTCCACCACGAGCCGCCGGTCTCCGCGGCGGGTAAAGGTGATCTCCGCCAAGGGCTTCCCCGGGTCGTCCCCCGAGTAGAAGCGATCAGCGTCGTATTTGATGTTCAATGTCATCGCCTCTTTCTGCGTTTCTCACTATCATGTATACCCTCCGCGCCGGCCCTTCAGACTTGTAAAGGATGGGCTGCTTTGCTATGATTGGGTCGGGCTTTTTAGCCCGGAAGGAGCGTCCGATGGAGAAGAAAAGCGTGTTTTCGCATATCGACCATACATTGCTCAAGCCGGAATCGACGTGGAACGACGTGGACAAAATCTGCCGGGAGGCCGTGGACAACGGCATGGCTTCCGCCTGCATCCCGCCGCGCTTTGTCAAGGCGGCAAAGGAGAAATACGGCAACCGGCTGACCGTCTGTACGGTGGTCGGCTTCCCCCTGGGCTACCAGACTACCCGCGTGAAAGTGTTTGAGACGCAGCAGGCCGTCCTGGAGGGCGCGGATGAGATCGACATGGTCATCCACATCGGAGACGCCAAGGCCGGCAGTTTTGACCTGGTCACCGAGGAGATCCGCGCGGTCAAGGCCGCATGCAACGGGAAGATCCTGAAGGTCATCATTGAAACCTGCTACCTGACGGATGAGGAGAAAGCCGACCTGTGCAAGTGCGTCAGCGAAGCGGGCGCGGACTATATCAAGACCTCGACCGGCTTTGGCCCCTCAGGCGCAGCGCCTGCGGACATCGAACTGTTCAAAAAACACATCGCGCCGGAGGTCAGGATCAAGGCTGCCGGGGGTATCCGCACGCGTGAGGCCATCGAGGGATTCCTTGCCCAGGGCTGCGACCGCATCGGCGCCAGCAGCGGGCTGAAGGCATACCAGGAAGCGTAAACGCCGCCGGTCCCCTGACCGGATCACAGCGGGTTTCATAAACAAGGCAGGCCTGCACTGGCTTGCCTTCTTTTATCCCGGCAAGCCGTCATCCGCCGGCCGTTGCCAGCCGCGTGTACCGCATGCCGCCCGGGGTGAACTCGCTTTTGTACAGCACGATATCGCCCAGCAGCAGCGTTCCGGACGCCCTGGGGAGCAGCGGCGCCAGCTCGCCCAAAGGCCTTTTCAGTTCAGCACGCCTGGCCAGCGTCACATGCGGAATCAAGGGGCCGGGCTGAGGGGCGCAGCCGAGAGAACGCAGGGATGTCTCCATCATTGCCGCGCGCCTGCGCATCTCAGGGCCGATCTCCAGTCCCGCCCACAGCGTGAGCCCTTCCCCGGCGGGAAACGAGCCATAGCCTGCCTGGGTAAACTGTCTGGCCTGAACGGAAGGAGCGGACAGCGAGGAAAACCAGCTGAGGATCCGCTCCGTCTCCCCGGTCTCCCCGATGAAGCGCAGGGTCAGGTGGAACTGTTCCCCTTTTGTCAGGCTGATGCGGATCGCGTTCTCAGACAGCAGGCGCTGGGCTTTCAGCAGGACGGCTGTCAGTCCATCCGGCAGCACCGCCGCGATGAACAGCCGGGTCAACCTATTTTGAGTCATCGGCGCACCAGACAA
>CAZVSG010000004.1:0-37095 GCA_964629345.1 uncultured Christensenella sp.
CACGCGTCCCTCAGCTTGCTTGCGTCCCTGCCGTAGATCCTGTCAAATACAGTTTCCTCAAGGTTCTGGCTCTTGATTTCGCCGCGCTGGTATTCCTGGGCGATCTTCAATTCTTCCATGGCCTTTCTCCCTTCTTACTGGCACTTCTGGTGCAGCAGCGTGCTGAGCGTCTGCGCGAAGGCGCCGGTTTCGCGGATCTTTTCCTCGTCGATCCCCGTTTGGATGCCCATGCGGTGGAACATCTCCACCAGGGTCTCCGTCTGGCAGTTCCCCTTTGCGCCCGGCGCATAGGGACAGCCGCCCAGTCCGCCGGCCGCGCCGTCGAAGATCGTGATCCCGGCTTCCAGCGAGGCAAGGTTATTGGCAAACTCCATGCCGTGGTATTTGTGGTAATGCACCGCCAGGCGGGCTTTGGTCAGTTTCTCCCGGATCATCTTCGGGATCCGGTAGGCGCTGACCGGGTTGGCCATGCCGGTCGTATCGCCCAGGGAGATCTCATAGGATCCGTACTCCTCCAGGCGCAGGGCCGTATCCAGCGCGAGCCGGGGATCCATGTCCCCTTCGATCGGGCATCCGAATACTGTCGCGATGTAGCTGCGCACCCGAACGCCGTTCCCGCGGGCGACCCGGTTGATCTCCCTGACCTGTTCAAGGGACTGCTGCCTGGTCATGTTGAGGTTCTTCATGTTGTGGCTCTCGGACGTGCTCATGATGGTCACCACTTCGGAAAGGCCTGCGGCGATCGCGAGCTCAAGGCCCCTGAGGTTGGGGATCAGCGCACTGTACACGACGCCGGGCTTCTGACGGATGCCGGCGATGACCTCTTTGGCGTCAGCCATCTGGGGCACCCATTTGGGATGGACAAAGGAGGTGACCTCGATGCGGGGGCATCCCGCGTCCGTGAGCCGGTCTACCAGCTCGATCTTCTTATCGGTAGGAATAAACACAGGTTCGGGCTGCAGCCCGTCCCGCGGGCCTACTTCAAAAATCTCAACTGATTTTGGGAACTGCTCGATGTGCATCTGTTTCCTGTCTCCTTCCCTGTTCATGGAATCATCACTGCGCGGCCGTTGTAGGTATCAAACTGCTCCCATGCCGTTTTGTACTCGGAAAGCGGCATCACCTTGGCCACGTAGCGGCTGGGCTTGATCTTTCCGGTTTCGAGCAAGGCGTTGAGCAGTTCCCAGGTCTTGTACATGTGCCTGCCGAAGATGCCGGTCAGGAGCATTTCACGGTACACGACCCTGTACATGTATTGGGGGATCGTCATCTCAGAGCCGACCATTCCAACCTGCACAAGCGTCCCGGCGGTTCGCAGCGCGTCGATCGCCTGGTTGATGACCCGCGGGCTTCCTGTGAAATCAACGACCGCGTCAACGCCTGATCCATGGGTCAGTTCCCGGGCGCGCGCCACAAAATCCCCTTCCCGCCCGTCCAGCGCGACGTCCGCGCCCAGTTCGAGGCTGTATGCCAGGCGGTCCCTGTTGATGTCCAGCGCGATGACCCTTGTCGCCCCCAGCGCGCGCGCCATTTCACAGGCCATCAGGCCGATGGTCCCCACGCCAAGGATGGCAACGGTCTTGCCGGAGGGCTGCGCTTTCTGCAGCGCGTGCAATGCGGTGCCAAGAGGTTCCAGAAGGGCCATCTCTTCAAACGGCGCTTCCTTCCTGACCCTGATGGCGGAGATTTCAGGAAGCAGGATATACTCTGCAAAGCTGCCGTTGACGTTGCGTCCGAGGACCCCCATGCCGCCGGAGCAGATGTGCTTGTGATCCGTACGGCACTCGAGGCAGTTTTCACACGGGATGTGCGTCTCACCCGCCACGTGGTCACCGATCTTGAACTGGCGGACCAGGTCGCCGGCCGACACGATCTCTCCCGCGAACTCATGGCCCATTGTGAGCGGCAGAGGCAGGTTGCCGGCGGCGACCAGCGGGGTCCATTCCAATACCTCCACGTCGGACTTGCACAGCGCGGTCGCGCGGACCCTGACCAGAAGATCCCTGGGTCCAGGAGAAGGGACGGGGACGTCGCGGAACTCCGCCCCCTCTCCCTGTGCGATTTTCTGCAATGCGATCATTCCTGTTGCTCCATTCTGCGGCCTTTTACAGCCTGCTCAGCGTCTCATCGGGTTTGAAACCCAGCTTCCTGTAGTGTTCGCCGCGCGTCTTGATGTCGTCCTCCAGCTGCATCCGGGCAAACATCAGCACTTCTTCCGCGCGTTCGTAGGGGATCACTAGAACGCCGTCATCATCCGCGCAGACGATGTCACCGGGCTTGACCAGAACGCCGGCACAGTTGACGGGCAGATTGGTTCCGCCGAAGGTGACACGGCCATAGGCATGCACAAAGGTCCGGCGTGTGCAGAACACGTTCGCTTTCTCAAGGTTGGTCTCATAGGAGTCCCGGCAGCCGCCGTCGATCACCGCGCCGGAGATGCCGCGGATCATGGTGTTCATCGCGATCTCAGACCCCCACACCCCGCCGGTCACGCCTCCCATATCGATCACGACGACCATGTCCTTGGCTGTCTTTTCCGTGATGCCGTCCACAAAGCGGTAAATATCCCCGCAGCCCTTGCCCAGTTCCTCCCGCCACTGCTCGACGCTGGTGCAGGAGACGACCCCGTCCTGTTTGGGCAGCAGCTTCACGGTGTAGGCAAATCCCTTGAATTCCATTCCCGGGCGGAGCGGACGCATGTTCTGGTTCATCGTGCCCTTGTCCACAAGCCCCAGGGCGTCCATGCCGTCGGACAGGTCGGCGTTCCTGAATTTCCTGATTTCGGTGATAAGTTCCTCGCGTGTCATCTGGGTTGTTCTCCTTCTATGTATGTTGTTGGTTATATATCTTTAATACAAACTGTCCCTTTCCATCAGTTTGCGCATAAAGATCGTTATCAGCATGGCCAATGCGAAGATCACCATCGCGACCACGTTTCCGTATCCAAGGTTGAAGTTCTCAAACGCATTGACAAACAGGTGCATGGGCAGCAGCTCAGTCGCGTGGTTCGGCCCGCCCCCTGTCATGACGTATACAAGGTCGAATGCCCGCAGCGCACCGATGAGCTGCAGAATGATCACCATCTTGATGATGTCCCAGCTCAGGGGGATGATCATATGCCGGATCATCCCAAAGCCGCTCGCGCCGTCCAGCGTCGCGCTCTCGATGACCTCGCCGGGCATGTTCATAAAGCCTGAGTTGAACAGGATCACCTGGATACCGCAGGAGTTCCATGTCTGCGCGATGATGATGGCCAGCAGCGCAAGCGTCGGATCGGAGAGTGGGGGAATGTAACTGGCCTTGAGCCCCAGGGCTGTCATGAGCGGTTTGAGCAGGCCCATGCTGGGGCTGTAGATATAGTTCCAGATAAAGCCTACGGCGACAGAGGGAAGGACCGTTGGGATAAAGAGCATCGTCTTGTAGAAACGGTGCCCCTTCAGCTGCAGGTATACAAGGTAGCCGAGGAAAAAGCCGATCACGACCTGAAGCAGCGTCGTGGCCAGCATGAATATGATCGAATTGGTCATCGACTTCCAGAACAGGGAAGAGCTGAAGACCGATACATAGTTGCCAAATCCGATGAAGCGCTTGGAAGCCAGGGTGTCCCACTTATACAGGCTAAGGACCGCCGACTGCACGATGGGGTACAGCACCAAATAAAGGTAGAGCGCGAAGCCGGGAACCAGGAACAACAGTATGATGCCTCGATTGCTCTTGGTAATTCGCATGTGATCAAACCTTTCTATCCGAGGGCTCTTACCCTTTGATCGATCCGGCAATCATGCCCTTCTCAATTTTCTCCTGAGCGAGGAGATAGAACAGAATGCTGGGAACGATCGCGATCATGATGCCTGCCGCCAGCTGTGTGTACTCGGTATTGTACTCCGTGATGAAGCCCATCAGTCCGATAGGAAGCGTCTTCAGCGCGGGTTTGCTCAGGATCAGCATCGCTACGAGCAGCTCATTCCAGCACGCCAGCACCGCCAGCACGGAGATGGTGACGATCCCATCCCGGGAGAGCGGCACGATGATTTTCATAAACAGCTTGGCCGTTGAACAGCCGTCGATAAAGGCGCATTCCTCCAGGTCCCTGGGGATGCCGCTCATAAAGCCTTCAAGAATGAAGATGGAAACCGGAATGCGGAATGCGGCATAGATGAAAGCCAGCATGTTGAGGTTGTTGTACTTGTCCAGGTTCCCTACCATCATGTACAGGGGGATGACCGCTGAATGGATGGGGATCATCATGCCCGCTATCGCCACGTAATAAAGCAGCTTCTTGAAACGGAAGCGATACCGGGCCAGCACAAAGCTGATGGGCGTGCAGGTCACGACCGTGATGATGATCGTGAGCGCCGTGACATAGATGCTGTTGAGCAGATAACGGTCTATTTTGGAGCCTTTCCATGCCTTGGCATAATTGCTCCAAATCCAGGCTTTGGGCGGCCCCCAGGTATTCCTGGTCAGGTCAGCCTGGGACTTCAGGGATGAAAAGAAAAGCCACAGGAGCGGAAGAAACACGAGCAGCGCAAAGAAAGTCAATGATACGTAAATCATGACTTTCGTGCGTCTTTTACCGATCATCAATTGGGCATTGGTTTCTGCTGCCGGGATCGTGTCCAGGGCCTTTTTTCTTCTGCCATCCATCGTGGCGCTTCTCCTTTTTTCTTCTGGAGGTGTCACCGCGCCTGCCATTCGGGACCAGCGCGGTGACACCGGAGAGACCTTACTGGGCGGCTGTTACGTAATCTTCGGCAGCTTTCTGAACCTCAGCAACGGCTGCGTCCACGTCATACTCGCCGGTGATGATGCCGGGCATTGCCGTGCGCTTGATCGCCAGATCCACTGCCGGGGGAGCGATGGTATCCATTGAGGGGATATAGGCGGTGGCAGTGCGGTAAGCTGCGATCAGTTCATTCACGACGCTGGACACCTTGCTCGAGTCATAGTCCGTCATGCCGGCGTATACAAAGCCGCCTTTTTCCATGATGGGGGTGTTGAACTCAGGGCTGCAGATGTCGCGGGCCAGCTGAATGCACAGGTCCTGCTTCTCCTCGGACAGTCCGGCGGCAACGAAGAAGCCGGTGATGTTGCCGCCGACGCGGACATTGGGGTCACCATCCGGGGCGTCAGTCATCGCGGGGAAGTCGACGCGGCCGAGCTGCGCAAGGAATTCTGGTCCGCCGGCGGTCAGGAAATTTCCGGGCTTCCAGGCGCCTTCATAGTACATGGCGGACTCCCCGCGGGCGAAGAGCTGGTCAGCTTCCGTCGCGCTCATACCCAGCACGCCGTTGGGGAACGCGCCCGCGTCCACAAGCTCCTTGAATTTGGTCATCATGGTGACAAATCCGAAGGCAGGATCATTCCAGCTGGTCAGATGGTTTCCAAGCGTGAGTTCCTTGAAGTTCTCAAGTCCGGCTGCGCGCGCCAGCAGGGCGGATGCCATCCACGCAAACCGGCCGTCTTTGCCGCCGGTCACCAGGGTCGCGATCCCCTCGGCGTTTGTCTTCGGGACCAGGGCGAGCAGCTCGTCAAACGTGGTCGGCACTTCCCAGCCGTACTGCTCGAACAGCGCTTTGTTGTAATAGAGGCCGTCAATGGAGCCTTCCTGCGGAGCCAGCATGATCTTTCCATCCATCGAGGTGGCGAAGTTCAATGAGGTCTCCGAGAACCATTGTTTGAATTCGGGGTAGCGCGGATCTTCAAAGACACCGGACCAGTCGATGATCTTGTTGTCCTTGATGAACTCGCGGGCATAGCTCAGGGGGCTCCAGGATACATCGGGGGGATTGCCGGCGGCCATTTCGACTGTCAGCTTTGTGCGGACGTCGGCAGTGGGCAGCGCGTCGTGGACGATCGTCACGTTGGGATGCTTTTCCGCCCAGCTGGCCAGCAGCGCTTCGATCTGGTCATAGGCAGCGGAACCGGCTGTCCACGGGGTCATCAGCCGGATCTCGATCTTCTCCGCGGCCAGACCGACCGACGGCAGAGCCAGTAAGGTCAGCATCAGCAGGGCCAGCACCATGGAAGCGGGTTTTCTCCAGGATCCTTTCATTGCGTAAACCTCCTTTATTCAATCACCCCCGATGTCCGGGGGCAATGTTCACTCAGCGCGGGGTGAGCGTCGCGATGTTGTCCTTGTTCTTGCGGCGGGCAAGCGATAGACCGCTGACCTCCAGCAAGGTGATTTCCGTTAGGTACAGCACGGTAGTCCCATTCTCCAGATGACCCGTGTAGGCTGAATCCGTATCAGAAACGACCATATGGAAGTGGGGCTCGCCGTCCACGACCAGGCCCTGAAGGGAGGCCAGCTCCATCGGGCGCTCCAGCGTGATGAACTCGTCTTCCGGTTCGCGCCCCGTCCCGATCACCCGATGGAGCACTGCCTTTTGCAGCGAACCGATCGCGCCGGTGATGATCGCATCCCGGATATCTGCATCCTTAAGCGCCTTGACGATGCTTTCCAGAAGGAGATCGCCTCTCTTGAGCCCCAATACCAGTACGCGGCCCGTTCCTTGCCCTGAATATTGAACCATTCTCTGCCGCCTCCGTTTCTTAGCAATAATGTGCATTTATTGACCGATTTGTATATCCATTGTAACCGAGGAAGCCGTGCAATCAATGCACAAAATGCGAATACCTTGACGATATTGCCGAAATCGAATCACAGTCACGCAAGCGATATGTCATTTTATTATGTTTCTTGTTCTATTTTCAGATGGAGGAGCGGACAGGACTGCCTGAACATCCCGGAAAAGGCGTTTACGCGGTGCTGCGGTAGCAGGCAGCCGGTAAGCGCTCGATGAGGCTGAGCCTATAGCCTTGCCTCGTACACATGAACCCGGCCAACCTTATCCTTCGATGAAAACGTTTACGTTTCCTTTTCGGCGTAGCTCTGGTATTGCCCGGGCGTACAGCCCGTCTGTTTCTTGAACAATTTGTTGAAATAGCATACGTTGTCGAAGCCCAGCAGGTATGCGGTCTCATAGATCCTGTGTCCGCCCTCGCGCAGGATCTCCTTGGCGCGTTCGATCTTCGCCTGGTTGACGTATTCCTTGAAGTTGATCCCCGCAGATTTTGTAAACAGCGTTGAGAAGTACCCTGCGCTGATGCCCAGAAAGGCGGCGACATCGTTCAGCGCGATTTGTTCGCTGATGTGCTCCTGTACGTACCGTTTCGCCTTTCTGATCAGCGGATGCGTCTGCTTCCTGCTTTCCGCGCCCTGATAACCTGTCACCAGCTCCGCATACTGCCTGAACCATCCGGCAAGCTCATCCGCTGTTCTGAACAGATAGATCTGTTCCAGCGCAAGCGACGATCCCTGCTTGAACGCTGCGAATCCTTCCCCCAGCGCCAGGTCACACATGCACACGATCTGGTTGACCCAATCGCAGGCATCGCGGCGCTGGGCAAACGATGGGATGCACTCCTCAAGCTTCCGGAACGCTGTCTGCACCAGCTCCGCATCCTGGAGGATCAGCGCGCGGCTGAGACTCTCAACAAGAAGCGGGTCTCTTTCAGTCATTGAAGGCTGGGGATCCGCATCATCGGAAAAGTGGACGGTGTGATAACCGCTTCTAAAAATTCGGCGGATCGCTTGCCTGGCCTGCCTGAAACCAGGCTCGATCCCATCGGGCGAGCAGAAAGGCGCGCTGAAGGCGACGGCAGAGTCGATGTTGACGTAGGTCTTGAGCATCTGCAGCATCGCCCTGCCCATCAAGTCAAGCTGGCCTTGCTCAAAGGACTCGGCGAACAGGAGCAGAACAAACGCGCCTCCGCCCCACTCAAGCGCGCAGCCGGGATAAAAACTGGCGAGGATCTCCTCCAGAATATCCACGATCGTCATTTCAAGGTGCTTGGCGTCCTGCTGCGAATAACGCTCCATGCCCGTATACAGGTTGCTGTTGATAAAACCCAGCGTCATGAGGCTTCCCTGCACGTTCGCGGGCAGAATGATCTCCCGTCCTGGGCTCCCGCCTTCAAAACCGATGGCCTGCTTGATCTGATGCCGGAGTGCAAGTTTGCTGTCCTTACCGCCGTTCCCATCCGCGGGCTCATCCGGCAGGTCGTGTTCCTGCCGCAGTTCCGTCAGCAGTTCCGAAAGCGATTCACTGCTCAGGTTGAGCTTGAGGAGATAATCGGTGGCGCCGTTTTTCATCGCTTCACGGACCAGGTCGTATTCGTTGTAGCCTGAAAGGGCGATGACGATCAGTTCAGGATATTTCTTCTTCGCTGTCCGGATCAGTTCCGTCCCGCTGAGCCGCGGCATGACAATATCTGTGATCATCAGCTGAGGACGCAGCGTATCCAGAAGCATCAGGGCAGCTTCCCCGCCGGCCGCTTCGCCGACGACTTCGTAGCCGAGTTCATTCCATGGGACAAGCGATTTGAGGCCTACGCGGACCAGCGCCTCGTCATCAACCAGCAGGACGCGGATCATGCATCGTCCTCCTTTCTCGTTACCGGAATACGGAGACTCACAAGCGTGTACCCTCCGAGCTCGCTGGAGAAATCAAGCGAGCAATTGCCGCTGAACACCATCCGGAGTCTCTGCGCAACATTGGACAGCCCCACGCCATTATAATAAAGCCCCCTGCTTTCCTCTCTCTCCTCCAGCAGGGTGGGCAGCTTCTCCGGGGGGATCCCGACGCCGTTGTCACGGATCGTGATCCAAAGCATATCCGTCTGGATCCATCCCTTGATTTCGATGATTCCCATGCCCCGCTTGTCCGACAGCCCGTGCACGATCGCGTTTTCCACGATCGGCTGAAGGGTGAATTTCGGGATCAGGCAGGGAAGCGCATCCTCGGTCACGTCAAAAACCGACTTGAGCAGCCCGTTCCGCCGCACGATCTGGATATCCAGGTACTTATCAAGAAGGTACAGCTCTTCCTTGAGCGGAATGAGATCTGACGCGCCTTTTGAGACCTCCTTGAGAAGGACCCCCAGCGAGGTCACCATGTTATAGATCCCGGTCGATTTCTGGATGAGCGCCATCATCTTGACTGAGTTGAGCACGTTGTAGACAAAGTGAGGATTGATCTGGTTCTGCAGCACCTTGAACTCCAGAACGCTCTTCTTCTTCTCGTCTTCCTTGGCCTTCAGGATGAGATCCTGAAGCTCGGCAGCCATCTGGTTCATGCCCTTGCCAAGCCTGCCCAGCTCGTGATCCCCCTCGATTTCCTTGACCGGCTCAAAATCTCCGCTCGCAATGGCCTGCATGCGTTTCATCAGCAGACCGATCGGCCGGGTGAGCATGCTGGTGATCATCGCTGCCAGAACAGAGCCCAGTCCAATGATGATCAGGATGTTCCACAGCGCGTCGCGGGAGGCGACCGCCTTCTCGCTTTCAAGGAGGGAATCGTCCACAAACTGCATCGTGTAAAAACTTCCGTACGAAGAGCGGGCGGTAAACGCGAGCGCCTTGCTGCCTTCAAAAGTGACGGGAAAATGTGCGTCCCCCGGATCTTCACCGAGCTTTTTGAGCGCTTGCTCGCTGCTCAGGACAGTGCCCAGGAGCCCGGCACGGTTGCTGTAAATCACGTTGCCGGCCTGATCGACCAGAAAGAGGTCATAGCCTTCCGGCTGCCGCAGATCCTCAAGGACGCTGCCGATCACGCCGGCGGAAAAGCTGATGTATTGCCATCCGATCTGTTTTCGGGTGTCCGAGTAGATGACGGCCCGGGCGATGGGAAGGCAGAAATCGCTGGCGCGCTGGCGGGAAAGGTTCGGCTTCAGTCCTACCCAGGAGAAGGGCATCCGGGTTTTGGACGAAAGCACCCAGTCCTGGGAGGACAGGGTATCCAGGGACGTATAGTATGCCTCTTCCCCGCTGCTCAGGATGACGCCGTTGTCCCCCTGAATGATGATCCCCAGGACGTTATCGCTGATCGTGGAGCTTGTGATACGGTCGCTGATGGTTTTCATCGCGGCGGAAACGTCACGGTCCAGATTATTGATGGGACTCCTGTAATTGCGCACGAGCATCTTGTCGATGTCACGGTTGACAAAGATCCAGTCAGAGAGATTCCTGCATTCATCCAGTTTCCGGTCCACGTTGTCCATGATGAAGCGGATGCTGCTCGAAGTCGCGCTGACAAGATTGCGCTCGACAAGCGCCCTTGAATAATCGGAATAGAGCAGAAACGTCAGCACCGCGGCCAGTGCCAGGATGAGTGAAAAGGTCAGGATCAGCCTGCCTTTGAGCGTATGGATCACCACGTGTCCACCCCTGATCTGACGTGCCGGCAGCCGGTTGAAGCCGCAAACACCCCGTTTTCCGTTTCAGTTTTGCTCAGCCAGTATACCATACGGGTACATGAGGGGGAAACGGTTTCCGCCGGCCTCGGCAGAGAATTAAGTACAATAAAAAAACATAAATGAACGAATTGGACAAAGCATCGGCAATGTGTCCAATTCGATGCATGCTCATAGGAAACAAACTTTCAGCATACTGCCCGGCTGATGAACGGGGCGTGTGTTGCATCCAAAAAAAATGTATGCAATACTCGCTGCGGACAAACTCTATAGTTCTGAAATTTTGTACACAGGAGCGGATTCAAGTGAAAAAATACGTTTCGGAAACCTTTGGAAGAATCGTGATCCTCGAGCTGGAACGCGGTGAAAAAATCATCGAAAGCGTCGAAGCGTCCCTGAAGGAAATGGGCATTCGGAATGCCTACGTTGCCAGCGGCATCGGATCCGCCCAGCGGCTATGCTACCACAAGCCAACCTCATTGGGGGAGCAGGCCGAGGATTTGTTTATTGACGAAACGGGCGTGTTCGAGTTCGGCGGCATCTCCGGGACGGTGATCAACGGCGTCGCGCATTTCCATTTCACGATCGCCGACAGGAACGGCGTGTTGGCCGGGCACCTGGAGCATGGCACGGAAGTCCTCTACCTGGCTGAGATCACCCTGGTGGAAATGCCCGGTTTCGCTCTGGAAAGAAGGCTGACCAAGGAAAACGTCAGGAAGATCTTTGAGCTCTGATCCGGAAGAAACGTTGATAGGAGCGGTCAATATGTACTGTGAGTTATACGACAGACCCCGGCTTGTTCTGGACGGAGTGTGGAAATACAGGCTCGATCAGAACGATGTCGGCAAACGGCAGAGTTACTATCTGGAATCCCAGGATCGTTCCGCGTGGCGCGACATCAGGGTCCCGCACAACTGGTATCTGACGGAAGAGATCGGCGACTATTTTGGAACCATCTGGTATTGCAGGGAATTTGTCGTGCCTGAAGAGCTGAAGGACGGCAATCTGTATCTTCGCTTTGAAGGCGTAGATTACATCAGCGAAGTGTGGGTCAACGGCCATTATCTGGGATACCATGAGGGGATGTTCAACAGCTTCGAGTATGACATCACGGACTTTATCCGCCGCGACAGTAAAAACATCATCGTCCTCCGGGACAGCGCGCTGAAGGATACAACAGACTACATCCTTACGGACAAGGAGTCCACGCCGCTGTCAGACCCTTATAAATTCCATCAGTCCAAGGGTATTACCCAGATCAAGGGGCATATGGTGGAGGCGATGCACCGCCCCGGCGCGATGACTTCCTTCCGTCAGGACGGCAATTCCGGCGGTTTATGGGGATCGGTGACGCTCATCGCCAAGCCGGATATCCACATCAGCTATGTCAAGTCCTATACAAAGATCGGTTATAGAAAAGACTGGCTGGGGGATCAGCAGGACAAGCCGGACGGCACCGGGCTGGCCGCGTTTGACGTATATGTGCACAGCAGGGAAAAGCATGCTGTGAAGACCGCGATCGCCCTTCACGTGAAGCCTTCGAATTTTGCTGGCGGAAAGCCCGCCGCCATCACCAGAAACGTGGCCGTCCAGCCGGGGGACAACGTCTTCAAGCTGTTTGTCACGCTTGAAGACGTCAGGCTGTGGTGGACCTGGGACCATGGCTTTCCGCATCTCTACGCTGCTGACTTCAGCCTGGAAGCGGACAGGGTTTCGCTTACGATCGGTTTCAAGGAAGTCCAGACCGATGCGGACGGGCAATGGTACCTCAACGGCAAGAAGAGCTTTTTGAGGGGCATGCGCTATATCTCAAGCCTTTGGATGAGCGAGGCGAACGAAGGCATGTGGCAGGCGGACCTCAAGAAAATGCTTGACATGGACATCAATTCCATCCGTATCGGCAGCCACGTGGAGAAGGACGGTTTCTACAAACTCTGCGATGAGATGGGGCTGCTGATGTGGCAGGTGTTTCCGCTGCACTACGTCATCGACGACTCTGACGAGGTGATCGACCGGGCGTCTGACATGATGCGTGACATGGGATATATGCTTACCAACCATGCCTGCATGGGCATGTGGTCCGTCTACAAGGAGCCTGAGATCTATGCGCTTCCCGACATGCCCAACGTCTATTTCCGGCTCTGCGAAGTGCTCAAAGAGACCCTGGGCACGGTCGATCCCATTCGATGGATCCACAAGGGCGATTACCGCGAGGGCGTCCAGAACATCATGATCGGCTCCTGCCAGGACGGGGATAAGGATATTTTAAAGACCGAATTCGCGCCGAATATCGTCGAGTTCGGAGCCGATTCGGTCCCTTGCCTGAAGAGCCTGAAGAAATTTATCCCTGTTGACAAGCTCTGGCCGATCGACTGGGATGTCTGGGAATACTGGGGCCTGTTCTACCGCAACCAGTTCAAGCGCGGACGCGTGGAGCTTGGCCATTCCCTGGAGGAGTTCATTGACAACTCCCAGCGCTACGAGGCCCTGGTGGTCAAGGAGCAGATCGAGGTCCTGCGGCAGCGCAAGTACAGGCCTGTCGCGTCCATGTATCTGTATTACTGGAGCGATGCCTGCCCGATCATGGGATCCGGGCTGCTGGACTATTACAGGGAGCCCTATCAGGTATATGAGTCGATGAAGTCGGTCTATACGCAGGTTCTGGTCAGCCTGGAATGGAATCGGACGCCGTATCTGATCGGCCGGGAAAAGCAGTACAACCGCGGGGAGAAGTTCATCGGCAAGGTTTGGGTGAACAATGATCATTTCCATGATATACAGGCTGAAATCTCCTGGCAGATCTGCCGGAAGGGCAGCGAGGAGGCATTGCACGGGAACCGCTTCAACGTCCTGCTCAAGCCTGATTCTGCGGAAGTGCTGGACAGGATCGAGTGGATTATCCCCATGGATTTCATTGGCGAGTATGTCATCAGGATGGAAGCATGGGATCCTGAAGGAAAGCGGCTTTCGTCCAACCAGACAGTCATCAAAGCATGCAACTGACGGCTTGCAGAAAGTAGGTATCCCTAATGATCATGCTTCATGAGGGCAGACAGAAGATAGATCTCTCAGGGTCCTGGCTGTACAGGATCGATGAAACGCTGCAGGGCGAGACGCTTGGTTTCCAGGCCTCCGGCGCGGACGTCACCGTCTGGAAAAAGATCAAAGTACCGAACAATTGGTACTTGACCGAGATCGGGGATTACTTCGGAACGGTTTGGTTCCGCACCTCCTTCGATTTTCATTCAGGAAATCCGCAGGACCGGGTGTTCCTCCGCTTCGGCGCGGTCGATTATTATGCCGACGTCTGGCTCAACGACGTATTCCTGGGATCGCATGAGGGCATCTTCAATCCCTTTGAGTTTGACGTCACCGGCATTCTGCGGAGCGAAAACAATGTGCTTGTCGTCAGGGACGGCGCGCCCCGGGACGAAACCGAGTACATCAACGCCGGCATGGACAGGGATACCCCCCTGTCGGAGAAATACCAGCGCCATCAGGCCAAGGCCATCACGCAGATCAAGGGGCACATGATCGATGCGATGCACCGTCCGGGTTCGATGACGTCCTTCAGGCAGGACGGCAATTCGGCCGGGATCTGGGATGAAGTGGCGCTGGTCATCCGCCCCGAGGTGTTCATCGCGTACTGCAAGATCACCACCAGGACGGTGCTCAGGAAGGACTGGCAGGGCGACGGAAAGGACAAGCCGACCGGCGACGCGATGGTCTGCCTGGATGTCACCGTCAGCAATACGACCGGGGCCACCGTTTCCACCGCAATCGAAGCGCTGGTCGCACCGGCCAATTTCGCAGGCGACGGGCTCCATCGTCGCAGGAAGGAACTTGTGCTCCCGCCGGGCAGTACGACGTTCAAGTTCGTTGTCACCGTAAAGGACGCGAAGCTGTGGTGGACCTGGGATCACGGTTTTCCGCACCTGTATTCCCTGCGGCTGCGCATGGCGAAAGATGAAGTAACGATGCGCTTTGGCATCAAGGACATCGAGTATGACGAGAAATACGGCAAGTGGTACCTGAATGGGAAACGCATCTTCCTGCGGGGCATGCGCTATATCTCCAGCCTCTGGATGAGCGAGGCCAATGAGGAGATGTGGCAGGCTGATTTCAGCAAGATGATCCGGATGAACATCAACGCGATCCGCATCGGAAGCCACGTGGAAAAGGACGGCGTATACCGCATCTGCGACGAGCTCGGCCTTCTGATGTGGCAGGTGTTTCCGCTGCATTACTGCGTCAGTGACGACGATGACCTGATCATGCGCGCGTCCGACATGATCCGGGACATGGGCTGCATGCTCACCAACCACGCCTGCATGGGCATGTGGTCGGTCTACAAGGAGCCGGAGATCTATTTCCTGCCGGACAAGCCGAACAACTACTTCCGTCTCTGCCAGATCCTGAAGGAGACCCTCAAGTCGATCGATCCCACGCGCTGGGTGCATCTGGGTGATTACCGCGAAGGTGTCATGAACATCATGACAGGCTGCTGTTCCGACGGCGATACGAACGTGAAGGACAAGATCATCCCGCCCAATATCGTGGAGTTCGGCTCGCAGTCCCTTCCCTGCCTGGAAACGCTGAAAACGTTCATCCCCGAGGACAAGCTGTGGCCGATCACGGACTGGGACCTGTGGGAGTACTGGGGCCTGTTCTATTCCAACACCTTCAAGTTCGCAAAGGTCGAGCTCGGCCATTCCATTGAGGAGTTCATCAATAACACGCAGGAGTATGAGGCGGTCTCGGTCAAGGAGCAGATCGAGTTCCTCCGGCAGCGCAAGTACAATCCCGTAGGCACCATGTACCTGTACTATTGGAGCGACGCCTGTCCGATGATCGGTTCCGGCCTGCTGGACTATTATCGACGTCCCTACAAGGTATATGACGCCATGCAGATGGTCTACACACCGGTGCTGATCTCCCTGGAGCCCTGCATGACCCCCTATGTGCTGGGTCGGAAGAAAGCATTCAAAGCCGGAGAGAGCTTCACCGCCCGGGTCTGGATCATCAATGACCATTATCATCCGGTCGACAGGGCGCGCATCCGCTGGGAGATCGTCGACCAAAGCACCGGAAGAACCGTCAGGGAGCACGAGTATGTCCTGACCCTTCAGGAGGATTCGGCGGAGATCGCGGACCACATCATCTGGCCGGCGCCAACGGAAGAAGCCGGAAAGGGATACAGGATCAACCTGTCCGTTGCTGCGGATGACGGTGCGATCCTCTCCCAGAACTACTTTGATTTTACTTTAGAGTAAAATAAAACAAAGAAAGGGGACCGAAAATGAAAAACCTGAAGCGAATCGTCTCTCTGTTCCTGGTGTTCACCGTACTGCTCGTGCTGCCGCTGAGCACGGTCGCACAGGCTTCCGGAAAAGAAGTCCTGCGCGTTGCCTGGTGGGGAAATACAAACCGCGACAAGCTGTATTTCGCCATCAATGACCTGTTCATGGCCGAGAACCCGAACGTGGAGATCGTCACCGAAAGCCCCGGCTGGGCCGATTACTGGGTCTCCATGGCGACGGCATACGCCAGCGGAAGCGCCCCGGACGTCGTGCAGTTCCAGTCCAACCAGATCGGGGAATACTGCTCCAAGGGCGTTCTGCTGCCGCTGGACGGGTATGTCAGCGACGGCACGATCGATCTGAGCGAGTGGAACCAGAGCTACGCCGCGACCGGCAACTATGAAGACCAGCTTTACATGATCTCCCTTGGCATCACCGCCCAGAGCATGATCATCAACAAGACCATGGTCGAAAAGTACGGTATGACGCTCTGGGAAGAGGATGAGAACATCTCCTGGGATGAGTTTGAAGCCTTCCTGAACGAACTCCAGTCGAAACTCCCCGAAGACACCTATGCCGCGATGGACTTCTACAACAACAACGACCTGGCGTGGGTCTGGATCCGCCAGAACAGCCCCATCGGAACGGAATGGGTCGACGCGGAGGGCAAGTTCGCGCCCACCCTGGAAACACTGAGCGGCTGGTATGACCTCGCGAACCGCCTGCGCCAGTCCGGCGCGATCGCCAATGCCGCCTGGACCCAGGAATGGGCGGCCCGCGCATGGCAGGAAGGCGCGCTGGCCATGGGCAAAGTCGCGTTCTTCTTCGCCAACGCCAACCAGTATAAGATGTTCCAGAACGGCATCGAGGACGACATCGTGCTCCGCCGCGTGCCCACGCATCCCGGCGGCCAGAACGAGTTCGGCGACCTGCTGATCACCTCTTCGTTCGGGATCTCCAAGACTGCCAAGAATCCCGACCTGGCCGCGCGCTACATTGATTTCTTCGTCAACAACATGGAAGCCCAGAAGATCTTCAAGATGGAGCTTGGCGTGATCGGAAACCAGACCATCCAAGCGGAACTGAACAAGGACGCGGATCCCTCGGACGTCAAAGCCGCGGAATACCTCGGCCGTGTCGGCGCGACCACGCTTCCCTTCATCCCGAAGGCTCCCGGCGTATGGGCTGTGCAGAGTGAGATCGAGTCCGCATCGCACATGGTCGCCGAAGGCGTGATGACACCGGAGCAGGCTGCCCAGTCGATCATCGACATCGCCAACGACGTCATCGCGGAAAACGCGCAGTAACCAGGCGGTAAAGCCTGATTTGCCAACCGGGGCAGGCCGGGTTCCCCCGGCCTGCCCCGAAGGATATTGAACTTACCCGGGAGGCAGCCATGAAGAAGATGGATAAAATGGCGGGATATGTATTCCTGATACCGTGGTTGCTGGGTTTTTTGCTGCTGACGTTGATCCCACTTGCTTACTCGTTCTACTATTCCCTGACGAACTTCAATCTGCTTTCAGATCCGAGTTTTATCGGATTTTCAAACTATGTCAAGATGTTCACGCGCGACTTTCATTTCCTCAACGCGGTGCGGGTGACGTTCGTCTACGTTTTCGTATCCGTGCCGCTGCAGCTGCTGTTTTCGCTGATTCTCGCGTTCGCGCTCAACAAGGGGATCCGCTTTCTCTCCGCATTCCGCGCGATCTACTATATCCCTTCGCTGCTGGGCGGCAGCGTCGCGATCGCCATCTTATGGAGACAGGTTTTCGGGATGGACGGCATTCTGAATATGCTGTTCAGGACGCTGGGCCTGACTTCCATTTCCCATATCAGCTGGATCGCCGATCCCCGTTTCGCGGTTTGGTCGCTCATCATCCTGAGGGTCTGGCAGTTCGGGTCCCCGATGATCATTTTCCTGGCAGGCATCAAGCAGATCCCCAATGAGCTGCTGGAAGCAGGCGCGATCGACGGCGCGACCAGAATGAAGCAGACCACCAGGATCATCCTGCCGATGATGACCCCGATCATCCTGTTCAACGTCATCATGCAGATCGTCAGCGCCTTCAAGGTGTTCACGGAAGCCTACATCATCAGCGGCGGGAACGGCGGCGTACTGGACAGCCTGCTGTTCTATACCCTGCACATCTACAACGAAGGGTTCAGCAAGATGCGCATGGGGTATGCGTCCGCGCTCTCCTGGATCCTGCTGCTGATCATCGCGCTCATCACCCTTCTTTCCTTCAAGGCCTTCAGCAAGCACGTGCAATACCACTAAGGGAGGCCGGCATCATGATACGGGACACAAAAGCCGTCAGGATCATCCGCACAGCACTCGTTTCGGTCATTGCCCTGGTGCTGATCTATCCGCTGGTATGGATGGTCGTCAGCTCCTTCAAGCCAGAGGACATGATCTTTAAGGATCTGTCGCTGATCCCCAGCCAGGTCACCCTGGAGAACTATGCCATCGGCTGGCTCTCCTCCGGCAGGGTTACTTTCACTACGTATTTCTACAATTCGATCCGGATCTCCATTCTGGCGGTGATCGGCAACATCCTCTCCTGCTCCCTGGTGGCCTACTCTTTCGCGCGCCTGGAGTACCGTGGCAGAAAGCTCTTCTTTTCGCTGATGCTCATGACGATGATGCTCCCGGTCCATGCGACGATCGTTCCCCAGTTCGCGTACTTTCACAAAATGGGATGGGTGGACACGATCCTGCCGATCGTGATCCCGAAGTTCCTTGCCACGGACGCGTTTTTCATCTTCCTGATCGTCCAGTTCTACCGAGGCATCCCCAGGGACCTGGATGAGGCTGCGATCGTTGACGGCTGCAATCACTACTCCGTTTTCTACCGCATCCTGCTTCCCCTGGCGGCCCCTGCGCTGATCACAACGACCATTTTTACCTTCATGTGGACGTGGAATGATTTTTTTACGCAGATCATTTACCTCAGGACGCCGACCTCCTATACGGCCACGCTGGGCCTGCGGATGTTCATCGACCGGCAAGCCATCAGCCAGTACGGCGCGATGTTCGCGATGTCCACCCTGTCCATCGTTCCGATCCTCGTGCTCTTTGTGACCTTTCAGCGGCTTCTCATCGAGGGCGTCGCGACCTCCGGGATCAAGGGATAGGCGGGCTTATGCTGAAATTGGCGGCTTCCTCGCTGAGCTTTGACGGATTCGGCGACAATGACTTTATCAATACCTTTTCCCAGGCAAAGGAAGCGGGATACCGTCTCATTGAGTTCAACTGCTGGTATGCGCGCACTTTGTCCCCAGCAGGAATAGCGGACATCAGGACCCGGTGCCTGAAGCGCGGCCTTGAGCCGGTCGCGCTGCATGTGGGTTCCCTCGGCGGCGGCGACCGGGACGCGCTGTGCATGAACTATTGCCATAAAATAAGGGCCATCCAGGCGGCAGGGGAGCTTGGCTGTTCGCGGGTGGTGGCGTCCGCTTTTCCCCGCGGCACCGGCGGCGGGCTGGAAGCCATCCTCAGCGAACTCACGCTGCTCCTTCCCTATTTGGAGGAGCACGGCGTGACGCTGATGCTGGAAAACCACTGCTGCAGTGTTTTGGCCAATGAACAGGACTATGAGACGATCTTCCGGCAGGTGGATTCCCGTCGTGTCGGCATCTGTATCGATACCGGGCATTTTGACGCGGAAGGCGTCGATCCTCGCGCGTTCGCCGAACGCTTTGCCCGGCAGACGATGCACATCCATCTGAAGGAGAACCGGGTCTTCGGCCAGAAAACGTTCTGCCGCTTCGGCGAGGGCACCACGGACCACGCGGCGGTCATCCAGACGCTGCTTGCGCATGGATACAGCGGTTACATGTCCGTGGAGTTGTCCCCTGAATCCGGAGAAAACGGCGACGTCTCCCCGTTTACCCTGTCTGACCGCCAAAAACCTGTATTGCTGTTTTCAAAATATGAAAGGTGAGGAAATCCTTTGCTGAAAACACTGATGATCGGCGCGGGCGGAATCAGCCGCCATCACTGCGCCGCGCTGTCCGGGATCAAAGACGTGTCGCTTTGCGGTATCTATGATATCTCAGCGGGCAACGCGGAAAAACTGGCAGAGGAATTCAACGTCCCTGTCGTGACCGACCTGGAGTCCGCCATCCGTGAAGCCGACATGATCCACCTTCTCACCCCGCCGTCCAAACGGGTGGAATATGCCACTCTGGCGATGAAAAACGGCAAGCACGTGTTTGCCGAAAAACCTGTGGCGATGACAATGGCCGACGCGCTGCTCATGGAAAGACTGGCGGCGCAGACCGGGGTAAAGTTCATGGTGGCGTTCACCCAGCGTTTCCGCCATGGATACCGGCTCATGAAGGAAACGCTTGAAAGCGGGAAACTGGGAGAGCCGGTGCAGTTCATCTGCGTGCGGATCGGTCCGGGGCCGGGCTATGACGGGAACCTGGGGGCGAGTTGGCGGACGGATCCAAATCTGATGTGCGGCATGAGCATCGAGTCCCTCTCGCACGACATCGACTTTATGACATCACTCCTCGGAAAGGTATCCCGCGTTGGTGCCGCGGTGTCAGGAACGGTCCCCTCGCTGCCGGCCTATGACAACAACATTTCCGCAAGCCTTTCTCTCAGGAGCGGATGCTTCGCCACCATTGCCGCCAGCTGGAGCTCGGCCCTGCCGTACAACTGCAAGACGCTCATCGGAACCAGGGGAACACTGTCGCTCTGCGGTGATGCCATCTGGGATTTATCCGCGGCCAAGGCGGCATTCTCTGATGGAACACAGTGGCAGACAGGGCTGAATGACGTCTTCCTGGACGGCAAGGCGTATCAGGCCGAAAACGAGTACTTCATCTCCTGTATCCTGGAGGACAGGCAGCCGCATTGCGATGCAAGGGCAGGCCGTGAAACGCTTGAGGTCTCCCTGGCCATTCTGCGGTCCAGCAAAGAGAGACAGGCGGTATCACTTTGAACAGGGAAGGATTTCCGTTTTCGCTGGGGTTGTGCCTGAGCGCCGTTTTCCCTTCGGCTGTCAGCGATCACCATGCGCTGGAAGACTCGCTGAACAGGATCGCATCGGATGGATTATTCTCGGCCGTGGAGTTTTATCACGAGGGGCCGGACGAACACCTGGATCAGGCCGCCCGCTTCTGCAGGGAGCATGGTTTATCCGTGGTGTTTCTGGCCGGTTTCATGCTCAAGAGGGAGAGGCTGGATATCGCGTCTCCCAATGAGCAGGCAAGGAAAGAGGCCGTTGCCGCATGTAAGGAGTTGTTCCGGCGGGCGCATCGGCTTGGCGCGAAAAAGATGCTCATTCTCTCCGGCGGAGACGGCCTGAAGCAGGACAGACAGACGGTCGTACAGAGCGCCGCGAGATCCGTCCGTGAACTGATCGCTTACGGTGATCACTTCTGCGGGCAGGCCTGTCCCCAGATCACGCTGGAGTTCTTCAATCCCTTCGGCGAGCCGTTCCTGTCTATCGGGACTCCTGATGTAGTAATGGACATCGTTTCCCTGATCGACAGCAAGCTTTTCGGGATCACCTTTGATACGAGCCATGTCGCGCAGATGGGGCTGGATATCAGCCGGACGATGCAGTCGCTGCATACCAGGGTGAATCATCTCCATTTGGCCAACAGCGTATCAAAATCCAGGGACCATCCCCTTTATGGGGATCGGCATCCCTTGTTTGACATTCCTCAGGGAGATTTTACCGTCCAGGACATCGCAGCCTTCCTTGCCTCCGGTCAACAGCAGCGGCTTTTTGATCACATTGATATCTGCTCCGCGGAAGTGATCTGCCGGGAGGAAGGAAGGGAAGAAGCCTGTTACGAGCAGCTGCGGCAGCAAATCGAAACCATCTTCACAATCGCCGCAAAGAGCGGAAGACCCAAATCAGAAAAATAATGGGCCAAGCCTTCTTTCAAATGGATGGAAACATATCGTGCTTCATTAAAAAAATCAGATGGTATCCATACATCAATAATGTCATTTTGATAAATAGATTGACTCAGAGAATCCGAACACAAAGCAGGCGCTAAAAAAGGCAATTCAAGTCAGAGGGCTGTGCCCTCTGAACTCTCTCCGATACAGTTTTCTTTTGATTATTCAATGAACAGGCGATGATTATCGATCACTTACTGGACGACAGCGCCGCCGCGATCTGCGCTGCGAGCGTCACGTTGCTGTATACCAACTGGATGTTGGATTTCAGCGAGTCCCCGCCGGTCAGCTCCACCACGCGGGCAAGCAGGAAAGGGGTGACGTCCTTGCCGCTGACGCCCTTGGTCTTGGCGTCGTCAAGCGCTTTGCTGATGGCCTGGTCAATCACATCCTTTGGCATTTCATATGCCTTGGGGATCGGGTTGGTGATCAGCATGCCGCCCGTGAACCCCAGCCCGCGCTGCGCCAGGATGGCCCCGGCGATCTCCTCGGGCGTGTCCGCCCTGCCGGGCACGCGCAAACCGCTGCGGCTGGTATAGAAGGCGGGCATCTCGTCGGTCTGGTACCCGATCACCGGCACGCCCCTGGTCTCAAGGTATTCCAGCGTCAGACCCAGGTCGAGGATGCTTTTCGCGCCGGCGCAGACGACCGCGACGGGCGTCACGGTCAGCTCTTCAAGGTCGGCGGAGATGTCCATGGTGGTCTCGGCTCCGCGGTGCACGCCGCCGATCCCGCCGGTCGCGAAGACCCTGATGCCCGCCAGCGCAGCGATGATCATGGTGGCCGCGACCGTGGTCGCGCCGTCCTCCTGCCTGGAGATGACCATCGGCATGTCCCTCCGGCTGACCTTCCTGACCTTCTGCCCGGCCTTTCCGAGATACTCGATCTGCTCCTCGGTCAGCCCGGCGCAAAGCTTGCCGCCGATGACCGCGACGGTGGCGGGTTCCGCGCCGTGTTTTCTGGAGAGGGCTTCGCAGGCGAGGGCGGTCTCGACGTTCTGCGGATAAGGCATGCCGTGGCTGATGATCGTGCTCTCCAGCGCGATCACCGGCCGGTCGTTCTCAATCGCTTCCCTGACCCTGGGGGAGAGCTGCAGGAACTTGTTCATACTTCCTCCTTGCTGCCCGTCGCATCCATTCTGCCGGACAGGTATTCATATGCATGCTGTATCCCCAGCAGCGCGGTCTCATCAACAGACAGTTTTATGGTGACCCCCAGCGCGATGCCGGCGGCCATGGCATCCCCAGCGCCTGTCACGCTCACGCCGGACAGCCTGGGCGCATTGAGCTGTCCGGATCTGTTCGCGTCCGCGAAATAGACCCCCCCGCTGCCCAGGGAGATGTACACCTGCTTCACACCAAGGTGCAGGAGGGCTTTGGCGGCGCGTTCGGGGCTGTCCTCACCGGTCAATGCCTGCGCTTCGATCCTGTTGGGCTTGACGGCAGTCAGGCTGCCCATCACCGGCAGCAGGCGAAGGCATTTGACCGCGCTGACAGGATCGGCGATCAGGGGCGTGCTGACGGCGGAAGCCGCCGATTTCAGACAGGCTTCGCTCAGGTTGGCGTCAAGCACACAGGCGTGAAATCCGCTTTTCCCCAATAAGGCGGCGCGGAGACCGTCCGGGCTGAGCGCTTCAAGCAGCCTGGTGTCATTCACAGCCGCGCGCATTTCACCCCTCATATCATGAATGGCAAGGTAACGGGGGGAAGGGCCTTTGGCCTGGAACGAATGGCTGAGGCAGATGCCCTTCTCCGCACAGGCGGCCCTGAGCAGTCCGGCGTTCAGATCGTCCCCCAAAACGGTCATCAGTTCTGTCCTGACCCCTGCCTTTGCCAGATGGGATGCGATATTGAATCCGACGCCGCCCGGCCTCGTCTGGATGAAGCCGGGGATCGAATCGCCTTCCAGGAAGGGGACGCTGCCGGTGCCGAGGATGTCCAGGTTCAATCCGCCGATGACCAACGCGCTCAGCCGGTCTGCGTTTATGGCTTCAGCCATTTTCCCCTCCCGCCAGCCCGTCCCCGATGAGCATGCAGTCGCCGAAGCTGAAGAACCTGTAACGTTCCCGGACGGCCTCCTGATAGGCCGCCAGCGCGTTTTCCCTGCCCATGAAGGCGGACACCAACATCAGCAGCGTGCTCTGCGGCAGATGAAAATTGGTCAGCAGTACGTCCGCGGCCTTAAAGGTGTACCCTGGTTTGATGAATACATCGGTCATCCCGCTGCCCGGATGGACGAGGCCGGAGGCATCCGTCACCGTTTCAAGGGTCCGGACGCAGGTCGTGCCGACGCAGATGACCCTGCCGCCCGCGGCATGGGCCTGATTGATGAGGTCTGCCGCCTCATGGCTGACCTCATACCATTCCCCGTGCATCAGATGGTCTTCAACATTCTCAGCCTTGACCGGACGGAAGGTGCCCAGGCCGACGTGAAGCAGCAGGGTCGCGACCTTAACGCCTTTTTTATGGAGACGGTCCAGAACATCCTGTGTGAAGTGAAGCCCTGCAGTCGGCGCGGCGGCGCTGCCATCCTCCTTCGCGTAAACGGTCTGATACCTGGACTGATCCTCAAGCTGCTCGTGGATATAGGGCGGCAGGGGCATCCGGCCAAGCTGTTCCAGGATCTCTTCAAAGACCCCTGCATAGGAAAAACGGACCATTCTTCCGCCGAAATCGGTGCTCTCCCTGACCTGGCAGCGCAGCTGGCCACCGCCGAAGAGAATCACGCTGCCCTCCCGCAGCCTGCGGCCCGGTCTGACCAGGGCTTCCCAGCTGTCTGCGGTGAGGCGCTTGAGCAGCAGCACTTCGCAGGGGATGCCCGATCCTGTCTTCACGCCCAGCAGGCGCGCCGGGATCACCCGGCTGCGGTTGAGCACGACGACGTCCCGCCTGTCAAGATAATCAGGGAAATCGGAAAAAGAGCGGTGCCGCCATCCCTGTCCGCCGCGCTGGCAGACCAGCATCCGGCTGCTGTCCCGCTTTTCAAGAGGGGTCTGCGCGATCAGCTCAGGCGGGAGGACATAGTCAAAATCACTGGTCTTCATCAAACAAACCGACCTGGGCGCTGCCCGCCGCGCCGTTTTGCTGGGGATAGGGGCGGTTCAGGTGCTCATAGGCGGCCTGGGTGGCCATGCGCCCGCGGGGCGTGCGCTGGATGAAGCCCAGCTGCAGAAGATAAGGCTCGTATACGTCCTCGATCGTCAGGGAATCCTCTCCCGTTGACGCGGCGAGCGTGTCCAGCCCGACAGGACCGCCGGAAAACTTGTCGATCATGGCAGACAGGACCGTCCTGTCCACCTTGTCAAGCCCAAGGTTGTCGACCTCCAGCAGATTCAGACCCTCATGGGCGACCTGCCGGGTGATCAGGCCGTCAGCCCTGACCTGGGCATAGTCGCGAACGCGTTTGAGCATCCGGTTGGCGATCCGGGGCGTGCCGCGGCTCCGGCGCGCGATCTCAGAGATACCCTCTTCCTCGGCCGGCATGCCCAGGATGCCGGAAGACCGCTTCAGGATCTGGGCCAGTTCATCAGGTGAGTACAGCTCCAGCCGGAACACCATGCCGAAACGGTCCCTCAGGGGCGCGGAAAGCTGCCCTGCCCTGGTGGTCGCCCCGATGAGGGTGAATCTGGGTAGATCCAGCCGCATGGAGCGGGCCGTGGGGCCCTTGCCGATCATGATGTCCAGGGCAAAGTCCTCCATCGCGGGGTAGAGCACCTCCTCTACCGCGCGGGAAAGCCTGTGGATCTCATCGATGAAGAGGACGTCCCCGGGGCTGAGGTTGGTCAGAATGGCGGCAAGGTCACCGGGCCGGTCGATCGCGGGACCGGATGTGATCCGGATGTTCTGACCCATCTCCGAAGCCACGATGCACGCCAGCGTGGTTTTCCCAAGCCCGGGAGGCCCGTAGAGCAGCATGTGGTCCAGCGCGTCCCGGCGCTTGAGCGCAGCCTTGATATAGATGTTCAGGTTCTGCTTCACCGCGTCCTGGCCGACGTATTCACGAAGGGTCTTCGGACGCAGGGAAACGTCGGTGTCCCTGTCTTCATCCCGGTAGCTGCTCATCAAAAGTCGGTCGTCCTGCATACCTTATCCCTTCATCATTGAACGAAGTGCCAGGCGGACCAGTTCGTCCGCCTGCAGATCGGAAGCGCCCTGGCTGGCTCTGGAGACCGCCATGGCGGCTTCGCTCTGGCTGTATCCCAGCGACTGGAGCGCCAGGATGGCTTCCCCTGCCACGCCAGCGGCGCTCGGCCCGGTGAAACCGGAAACACCCGAGAGCCCGCCTGCGAAATCGTCCTTTGACAGCCGGTCCTTGAGTTCCAGCGCGATGCGCTGCGCGGTCTTTTTCCCGATGCCGGGCGCGCGGGTAAGCATCTGAAGGTCCTCGGTGAGGATCGCCAGGGTCAGGTCCTTGAGCGGCATGCTGCTGAGCACGCTCAGCGCGCTGCGCGGACCGATGCCGGTGACGGAAGTCAGGCTCAGGAACATGCCGCGCTCCTCCCTGGATGCGAAGCCGAAGAGCTCCAGCGCGTCCTCCCTGACGCTCAGCCAGGTGTATACACGGTCGAATTCGCCGATCGGGGGCGCTGCCATCATGGCAGCCTGGGTGCAAAGTACCTGGTACCCGACACCCTGCACATTCAGGACCAGTTCATTCCCGCTTTTTTCAGCGACGATGCCTTCCAGAAAAGCGTACATATCGACCCCTCATTTCATCAGGTGAAGGCCGCCGAAACGCCCCGCCTGGCAATGTGTCAGCGCCGCGGCGATCGCGTCCGCCGCGTCATCCGGGCGGGGGTGCTCTGGCAGCTTGAGGATCAGCCTGACCATCTGCTGTACCTGCTGCTTGTCCGCGTTCCCGTAGCCCACGACCGCCTGCTTGATCTGCATGGGGGTGTACTCATACAGGCTCTCCGTGTGACGGGCGCAGCGTGCCACTGCCACGCCGCGCGCGGCGCCGACAGTGAACGCGGTGGTGACGTTTTTGGCAAAAAACAGCTGTTCAAACACGATGGCATCCGGCTGATATGTTTCCAGCAGCGCTTGGACTGCCTGGTCGATCTGCAGCAGCCTCTGAGGCAGGGGCGTCTCCGGCAGGGTTTCGATGATGCCGCAGGAGACGAAGTGCGGGTCGTTCCTGTCCGTCCGGATGAGTCCCCATCCCATGGTCGCCAGGCCGGGATCTATCCCCAAAATCCGCATCAGGAACCCCCTTTTGTAAGGTATCTTAAGCGATGCCGCCGTCCTTGTCAAACAAGGGGACCCCTGTGTCCGGCAGCCATCTCTTCACCATGTCCTCCACGTGCCGACGGGCCAAAGCCGCCTCTCTTGCCGTGTCCAGCTCGCTCTTTGGATCTTCTCCCATGAGACCCAGAAACTGGCTGACCTTCAGCCCCAGCGCATCCTGCATCAGGCTGTCCGAGCCGCCGGGGCTGACCAGATAATAGCACAGGAGGGAATCCTTTTGGCCGATGCGGTGCGCGCGGTCCTCCGCCTGGGAGTGCACGGCCGGGGACCAGTCCAGTTCTCCGAATACCACGCAGGTTGCGCGCTGGAGGTTCATCCCGGACGCCGCCCGGAGGGAGACGCAGCAAAGGTTCGTCTTCCCGTCCATGAACCGGTTCACGCCCGTTTCCTTCGCAGCCGCAGTCTCCCGGCCCGTGATGATGGCGGGGGAAAAGCGCTTCAGTTCCGCATGGTATACGTCCATGACGGCATGGTGATGGGCAAACAGCAGGACTTTTTCGCCAGATTCGAGCAGGGCGCGCACGAACTGCGTCACGAACAGCGCCTTGGCGACGCCGCTCGCCTGCCGCTCCCCGACGGACAGCCTGTTTTCAAGCAGGGCGCGCCGGGAGGGGGTGGGGGAAGGCTGCTGCGCCCACTGACGCAGGTCTCTCACCACCGGCTGCATCAGTTTTTGAAACAGCGCGTCGTCCGTGTCGATCGTCTGGACCAGCCGCCGCTTGTCCGGCAGCTCCGGAAGGACTTCCTTTTTGGTGCGCCTGAGCATCAGCCCTTCGCGCCGTAAATGCTCCCCCAGCCAGTCCGGATGGATGACAACGGCGTTGCCGTAGCCGTAGCACCATTCGCGCGTGAAGGATTCCCAGTCGCCCAGAAGATGATAGTCCAGGATGTTCACCACGTTCCAGATCTCGCCGCCGTGGTTGTAGATCGGCGTACCGGACAGGCCGTACACCCGCTCGCAGGCATTGGCCAGCAGGCTGGCCGCGCTGTATTTTTCAGTGCCGCTGCGGCGAAGCTCCTGGATCTCGTCAAAGATGACTGCCTTGAACCGCATCTCCGGCAGGGCGTCCTTCCATCCTCTCAGGAGAAGATAATGGATCAGGTAGACATCCGCCTGGGGCAGTGGCTGCGGGTTCAGCCCCCTGATGACGTGGATCACAGGCGGTCTGTTCCGGATGGACAGAAAACGCGGGATCTCGCTCTTCCAGTTGCTGACCAGGTGCGGCGGGACGACGATCAAAACGGGAAAGCTGTCCAGGGAAGCCAGCGCAGCCAGGGACTGGACCGTTTTGCCCAGACCCATCTCATCCGCCAGCAGCGCGCGGCCTGTGTGGCACAGCCAGCTGGCGCCGTACTGCTGGAAGGGGCGCAGGATGCCTTGGAAAGTGCCTTGGGGGTCATGATAGGACGGGGGGCTTGCCCGGAAAGTCTCTTGCCGGATGCTGTACAGGCGGGCCTCGTCCAGCGCTTTCTGCCAGCGGTCCTGATCATTCGGCAGGACCGCGAGCGGATACCGCAGCATCAGCCAGTTCAGCTCACCCACCAGCCTCCTGTGCGCGGCAAAGCGCGCGATACCGCGCCTGCCGGAATCAGATCCGGGGAAAAGTCGCTTGGCGAGCTCCGTGACCGCCGGGTCGCCCTTGATGACCCAGTATTTTCCTCTGGCCTGATAGGACAGGGTGCCGAAGACCCGGCCGTAATGCCCGGCCGGGTGCAGATAAGCAGGCAGAACGTCCGCTTCCTGAGCCGCTTTCTCAGGCAGCGCTTCCGCCGGACTGATTTCCGGGAGAATCTCCGGCTTTGCGGAAGGACGGATCCCCGCGGGCGCGGCGATCCCCCAAAGCCGGGACAGGCTGATGACCCGAAGCGGTTTTCCGAGCAGCGTTTCCGGCATCCCGGGATCGCGCTCGCAGATGATCACCAGGGCGGACAGCATCGGGGAGGCAAGATAGCGGACAGCCTGCGCGATGAGCGCTTTCAGGTTTGGTTTTGATCGTTTGATCTCTATCCCGATGCCGGAGGAAAGAAAATCGATCCGGCACCTCGGCGCGACCGTGACCTCATGCCGGAAGGAAAAGCCTGCGTCGTTCAACGTGTTTGATACGAGGGCGTGAAGGTCGCTTTCGCTTTGCACCACCGGCGCTCTGATGGATTGGACCGCCTCCAGGACCGTTTCCAGCGTCAATCCCATGCGCCCTCCATCATAGTCTTTACGTAAACATTATAGCTTGTGACGAAAATGTTTACAATGTGTTTATATCTGACCCTTGCCGGGTAGGACACTATTTGTTAGGATGTGATCACTCATGAACGGGGGGTCTGAATGAGCAGGAGAACGACAGCTTTCATTATCGCAACAGTCCTTTTGGTCGGGATCCTTGGCGTCAGCGCTGAAAGCGGGCGCCTTCACATAATCGATTCACCGAGCCTGATAAGGCCCGGCAAAACGGAAAAGATCGTCTTCTTCTCCCCTCATGCGGGAGAGGGAAGTCTTGTGCTGACGGATCTTTCAGGAAATCCTGTCAGCATCATTTATGACGGCTTTGAAGCGGCACAGGGCGAGAACAGCCTGACCTGGAACGGCCTTGACGGGGATATGAGCCCGGTAACGCCGGGTCAGTACGCGCTGAAGGTAAATGTGGACAGCGGGACGGCCAGTCAGGGGATCCTGCTGGGCGACCCCGCGCCGCAGATCACGCAGCTGATGCTCAATGACGCGCGGATCGTCCCGGGCAAGGGATGGGGTCTGTCCGTGCGGGTCAACATGCCGGGCGAGCTGATCGTGGTCTTCCACGTCGCCAATCTCCTTTATGAGATCTATCACGGCAAGGTGGAGGAAGGGACCGTTTCCGTCAGCTGGGACGGGCTGATCGAAGGGAAGGGACCGCCGCCCGGCCGGCACACCATGTCCGTTGTATTCTTTGACGAAACGGGCTTCCCGGCCAATCAGCAGCATATCGTGCTGGAAGTGGCAGAGCCGATGACGCCGGAACCGACCCCGGCTGCTACGCCGGAAGTCACCGTGTCGCCCACTCCGGAAGCCAGGCATTTTACTGTCCCCACCGAGCAGGAAGTGCCGGAGGAGCAGCTTGGAAGCAGCTTCTGGAAGCTGCCGGTGGGCGAATGGAACGAGGAAGCCATTTGGAAGGTGATGCTGCAGCCCATCACCGTGCTGTGGGGCGAGGACCAAAGGGAGACCTATAAACTTCGCGCGGCCAAGGATGACAGTCTGAAGCGGGAAAATATCATCGGCGAGATCACCTACGAGTCCCAGGGCGTGAACATCATCGAGCAGAGTGACGACGGCTGGTCACTGGTGGAGGTTTACAACTCCTCCTACGGCCCCGACAACAGGACCCGCAGGGGGTATGGCGATACGGACGATCTGATCCGCGGCTACGTGCGGACGAGCGTCCTGAAGACGATTATACCGAGAGATGATTACGGACTGCTGATCGACAAGCTCAAGCAGCGGCTGTACGTCTTCAAGGAAGGGAAGCTCTTTACCGAGCTGATCATCTCCACCGGCGTCCCCACCAGGCAGCAGCCCTGGAATGAGACGCCGTCGGGCGAGTTCCTCATGGTCAGCCGCGTCGGTGAGTTCTATGCCGGAAACCTGGTCTGTCGCATGGCGATGCGGATCAACGGCGGTTCACTCATCCACGAGGTGCCCTACATCGTCAACCAGACCACAGGATACTGGGACTATTCCTCCCAGGAGGCCCAGCTGGGGAAAAAGGCCAGCCACGGCTGCATCCGCGTCCAGCGTGTCAACAACGCGGACGGCGTCAACATGACCTGGCTGTGGAACAACATCAAGAACAACACCAAGGTGCTCGTCTGGGACGATTTCCCGGGGCGCTACTACGAATATCCCGAAAACGGCCTCGCCCTGTTCTACAACCCCCTGGGAGGCAAGTATTACCACCTTGACCGGAACTGCTCCAGCATCAAGGACAGGTACCTGCCGCTGCCGGGCGAGATGAGCTATGACGAGCTGGACAGCGATACATACAAAAAGCTGACCCCCTGCCCATACTGCAACCCGCCGCTGAGGATCTCCGAGATCGACAGGATCAACAGGGACAACGGCTTTTGATCAGGCGCCCGTCCAAGCGAAGACACATGTTGCGCGGGTAAGCCGGAACCTGTATACTGTGGACAGGCGTATTGGAATCCATAGGAGGTCAAAGATGGAGTTCAAGATAAAAAACGAAATCGGCACCATCTACATTTCTGAAGAGGTGATGCTGAAGGTCGTCGGTTACGCGACCCTGGAGTGCTATGGCATTGTCGCCATGTCATCCAAGCGCGCCAAAGACGGGCTGGTGGAATGGCTGGGGCGTGAGAACCTCAGCCGCGGCGTTCAGCTGCGCGCGGTCGATGACATGATCGACGTTGACCTGTACATCGTTGTTGAATACGGGATTTCCGTCACCGCTGTCTGCACATCCATCAAGGAAGTCGTGCGCTACAAACTGGAAAGCATGACCGGTGTCAAGGTGCGCAACGTGAATATCACAGTTGAGGGAATCCGCGTCTGACAAAGGCGGGTTCGGAGGGAAATAAATGCCGGATTATCGTCTGATCGACGCCAACCTGCTGCGGGAGATGGTCATTGCGGGCGCGACGCTTTTGGAAAAAAACCGTGAAGCTGTCAACGCGCTCAACGTATTCCCGGTCCCTGACGGCGACACGGGCACGAACATGTCCCTGACCATGATCTCCGCTGTCCGCGAGATGAACGGCCGGGAGAACACCTCCATCAGCGAAATGGCGGAGGCGCTCTCCAAAGGAGCGCTGCGCGGCGCGAGGGGCAACTCCGGGGTGATCCTGTCACAGCTGTACCGCGGCTTTTCAAAAGCCCTGGCGGACAAGAACGCGGTCAGCCCTGCTGAGTTCGCGTCAGCGCTGAAAGCCGGTGCTGACACCGCGTACAAGGCCGTCATGAAACCCAAGGAAGGAACGATCCTGACGGTGGCCCGTGTGATCGCCGACGACGCGATGCGGCAGGCTGAACAGGATCCCGAAAGCTTTACAGAACTGTTCCAGGTGATCCTGAAGAGCGGGGAAAGCATCCTCAAACGCACTCAGGAGATGCTGCCCGCCCTGACGCAGGCCGGTGTGGTGGACGCAGGCGGACGCGGCCTGCTTTTGCTTTATACGGGGTACTCCGCCGTCATCAGCGGCGAGCCGATCGAAGACCTGCTGGTCGACATGAGCGGGGACAGCGCCGCGGAGACTGAGTTTGTCGATGATCACGACCTGCTGGATGAGATCAAATTCGCCTACTGTACGGAGTTTTTCATACAGCAGCTCAGGCCGGAGGTCGGGGATGAGGATATTTCCCTGCTCAGGCGCAGGCTTTCACGGCTCGGAGACTGTGTGCTGGTGGTCGGGGACACGCAGCTGGTCAAGGTCCACGTACACACCAACGATCCGGGCAAGGCGCTTCAGCACGCGCTGACGCTGGGCGAACTCAACGGGCTGAAGATCGAGAACATGCTTCAGCAGCGGCGTGACCTTGACGGCCAGAAGCAGCAGGGGCAGGAAGAAAAGGAATACGGGTTCGTCGTTGTGTCCCAGGGCAGCGGCTTCTCGGAGATCTTCAAGGACCTGGGCGTCGACTGCATCGTCGAGGGCGGGCAGACCATGAACCCGAGCATCGAGGACATCAAGAAGGCCCTTGACAGCGTTCATGCCAGGAACATCTTCATCCTGCCCAACAACGGGAACATCACCCTGGCTGCCCAGCAGGCGGCGGAACTGTGCGATAAAAAGGTCTATGTGCTGCCCACCAAGAACGTTGCGATGGGCATTGCGGCGGTCATCGCGTACCAGCCGGAGGGCACGCCGGAGGAGAACTGCGAAAGGATGGATGAGGCGGCGCAGAAAGTCCGCACCGGCATGATCACCTTCGCCGTGCGGGACACTGACCTTGAGGGTATGCACATCAAGGAGGGCAGCATCATCGGGCTGAACAACGGACGCATCACCGTCAACAGCCAGTCGGCGGAGGAGGCGGCCCTTGCGCTGATGAAGGAGATCGTCACGGAAGACGACGGCCTGATCACGATCTATTACGGCGAGAAAACAAAGGGAGAGGACGCGAAGGCGCTCCGGGATGAAATTGAGGAGCTGTTTCCCTTCTGCGACGTTGAGGTCCACCGGGGCGGGCAGCAGCTGTATTTCTACCTGCTCTCGGTAGAATAGGGGAGACTGGGCTTTCGGCAAGACATCCAATGGGCAACTTAGGCTGCAGACAAACCTGCTCCCGCGGAGTTTCAGAGGGCGCAGCCCTCTGACTGCAATCGGATCGCCCGGCGTTGCCGGGCGGGCGGAGGAGTTGCGAAGAGATTCTTTCCTTGCATTTTCACTGACCGGGAGCGCAGCGACCAAGCGAAAATGCCCGTTCTTCGTAAACATTAAAGTGTCCGCAGGCACTTATTCGACACGCTGAGCTGCCATATTGGCAGCTTTTTTCAGGAGGTGCCATGCCGAAGCTGGAGGGATTGCGCGGCCTTGGACCGAAACGGCTTGCGTCGCTGCACGAGGCCGGTGTTTTCAGCGTGGAAGACCTGCTTGATTTCCTCCCCAAGGGGTATCTCAACGCAAAGGACCCGAAGCCGCTCTCCAGTGCAAGACCCGGCGAGAACTGCCTGACAGGCAGGATCAAAAGCAAACCGAGCCTTCAGTATTACAGCGGGCGCAGCATCGTGCGCGCCGTGCTGGAAGAGGGCGGGTTTCTCCTGAGCGCTCTTTGGTTCAACCAGCCCTGGATGGCGCGGCAGCTGGTTCCGGGCCAGCAGATCATCCTTCTGGGCTCTGTCCGTGAGTACCAGGGAAAACTGAGCCTGATCAACCCGAAGGTGATCCGGGAAAAAGGCATCACACCGCAGTACAGACCCCTGCCCGGATTGCCCGGAAAGGTGTTTTCCAGCCTTGTCAGACAGGCGCTTGAGCAGGTACAACCAGCCGAACTTGAGACCCTCCCAGTGTCCTTTCTGCATCAGCACTCGCTCATTTTCAGGGCGGAAGCCTGGCGGATGGCGCACTTCCCAGAAAATGAAGATGAGATCGCGCTGGCGAAGCGCAGACTCGCCTTTGAGAACCTGCTGCTTTTCCAGATCGCTCTCCGGCTGACCTCGCCGCGTGGACAAAGAGGGCCGGTGATGCGGGAGGATCCTTCATTCAATGAGCAGTTCTGGGAGAAGATGCCGTTCGCGCCCACCGCAGCGCAGCGGAGGATCCTTTCAGGGATCGTTTCAGACATGTCCGGGAATGAGCCGATGTGCCGTCTGGTCCAGGGTGACGTGGGCAGCGGGAAAACCGCGGTTGCCTTCGGCGCGGCGCTTTTTGCGGTTCAAAACGGATACCAGTGCGCTTTGATGGCGCCGACGGAGCTGTTGGCCAGACAGCATTATGAGACCGCTGCAAGGATGCTCACGCCTTTTGGCGTGCGATGCGGCCTGCTGACCGGTTCGATGCGCGCCGGGGAAAAGCGGGAAGCGCTTGAAAAAATCAAGGAAGGGAACTGGGGGCTGGTCATCGGCACCCATGCGCTGATCAGCCAGGGCGTGCAGTTCTTAAGGCTCGGGCTGGTCATCACCGATGAGCAGCATCGCTTCGGCGTCCGGCAGCGCCAGAAGCTGGCAGGCAAGGCCGGGGAAGAATGGACGCCGCACATGCTGGCCCTTTCCGCAACGCCGATCCCGCGTTCGCTGGCCCTGGTGCTCTACGGCGATTTGCAGGTGAGCGTGCTGGACGAACTGCCGCCCGGCAGGCAACCCGTCAGAACGAGGATCGTCCCGGAGAGCAGGCGCCAGGGGCTGTACCGCTATATCAGGGAGAAAGCGGAAGCGGGCGAGCAGAGCTACCTGGTCTGTCCCCTGGTCGGGGAGAGCGGCGAATCGGAAAGGAAATCGGCCCTCAGCGTGTACCAACAGCTGAAGGAAGGCCCGCTGCGCGGCGTTTCGGTCGCGCTGGTTTACGGTGAGCAGAAGGCGGAGGAAAAGGAAAGCGCACTTTCCGATTTCTACAGCGGGCGGGCGAAGGTGCTGGTCTCCACGACCGTGATCGAGGTCGGCATGGACGTGCCGGAGGCCACGACGATGGTCGTTGAGGATGCGGACATGTTCGGCCTGGCGCAGCTGCACCAGCTCCGCGGCAGGGTCGGGAGGGGAAAAAAGGAAAGCTGGTGTTTCCTGCTGGGGGAACCCAATGAGCGGCTGGAGACCCTGACCAGGACCAGCGATGGCTTCCTGATCGCGGAGAAGGACCTTGAGCTCAGGGGGCCGGGAGAGTTCCTCGGCACAAGGCAGCACGGCAGGATGCTGGACGCCTATGGGATCAGCGATGTGAAACTGATCCATGAAACGACCCGGTGCCTTGAGCGGATCATCCGTGACCGGGAGGAGGACGTCTATCATACGCTCAGGCAGCTGGCGAAAAGAAAATACACGGACAGGCTCATGCCTGCCGGAATAAGCTGACAGGGTTTGACATCGTCCCGGCGCAGTGCTATCATCCCTACAATCCCGTGTAAATGGGTCGGGAATGGAGGCAGGGGTTGAAACTCACAGCAAAAAGCCGGTACGCGGTCCGCGCGATGCTCTTTCTGGCACAGGCGGAAGACAAAGGGCCTCAAAGCCTGAGCCTGATCTCAGGCTGCGGCCTGCCGAAGGATTACCTTGAGCAGCTGCTGGGCACGCTTAGGCGCTCCGGCCTTGTGGCGGCATCCCGCGGAGCCGGCGGCGGATATTATTTGGCCAAGCCGGCGGGTGAGATCGCCATCGGACAGATCATCGACGCTGTGGAAGGCCCTCTGCTGCTCTGCGAGTGTGTGGGCGATGAAAAGGCTTGTCAGGGCAGCCCCGACTGCAGCCTGCGGGGGGCATGGATCAAACTGACACAGGGGATCAGGGAGATGATGGAAGGGATGACCCTGAAGGACCTTATGGATCAGGAGAACACTGAACCGCTGTTTGAAAGGGAGCAGAATTGAACAGGATCTACTTGGACAACGCGGCGACGACGCCGCTGAACAGGGAAGTGCTTGAGGAAATGCTGCCGTACTTCACGGAGTGTTACGGCAACGCCTCCAGCATATACGCAACCGGACGCGACGCCCGCAAGGCCGTCAGCGATGCCCGCCGCAGGGTGGCCGCTGCCATCAACTGCAGCCCGCAGGAGGTCTATTTCACCAGCGGCGGCACGGAAAGCGACAACTGGGCCATCAAGGGTGCAGCATTTGCGAATGGGGGCAAAGGCAGACACATCATCACCAGCGCGATCGAGCATCACGCCGTGCTGCATACGGCGGACTGGCTTGAGAAGCAGGGGTTTGAGGTCAGCAGGCTGCCGGTGGACGGGCTGGGCCGGCTGGACCCGGAGACGGTCCGTCAGGCGGTCCGCCCGGATACCATCCTGATCTCCGTGATGGCCGCAAACAACGAGATCGGCACGATCCAGCCCATTGCGGAGATCAGCCGGATCGCGAAAGAGAGGAAGATCCCCTTCCATACCGACGCCGTGCAGGCGGTCGGCGCGGTCCCGGTGGACGTGAAGGCCTGGGGCGTGGACCTGCTCTCCCTGTCAGCCCACAAGTTCCACGGGCCGAAGGGCATCGGCGCGCTCTATGTCAGGAAAGGGACGCGCCTGGATACCTATCTTCACGGCGGCGCGCAGGAAGCCGGCCGCAGGGCCGGAACTGAAAACGTGCCCGCCATCGTCGGCCTTGGCGCGGCCATCAAGCGGGCGTATGAACTTCAGCCAGAGACGGCTCCGCGCATCGCAGCGCTGCGGGATATGCTGATAAAGGGCATCCTTACGAATATCCCCGACGTGCGCCTCAACGGCGATCCCGTCAACCGGCTGCCCAACAACGTCAACGTGTCCGTGCGGTTCATCGAGGGCGAAGCGCTGCTGCTGAGGCTGGACATGATGGGCATCGCCGCGTCCTCCGGATCGGCCTGCACCTCCGGCTCCCTGGACCCTTCCCATGTGCTGCTGGCGATCGGTCTGCCGCATGAGATCGCGCACGGCAGCCTCCGGCTGACCCTGTCGGAGGACACCACCCGGGAAGAGGTGGAAGAAGTGCTCAAGTTCCTGCCCGGTGTCGTCAGGACACTCAGGGACATGTCCCCCCTATTTGACCAAGGGGACATCAAATAAGGAGATCAGATCAATGTACAGCGACAAAGTGATGGATCATTTCAACCAGCCCCGGAACGTCGGCGTGCTGGAGGATGCCAACGGCATCGGCACGGTCGGCAACGCGAAGTGCGGGGACATCATGCGGATGTACCTGCGCGTTGAAGACGGCGTCATCAAGGACGTGCGGTTCAAGACCTTCGGCTGCGGCGCC
>CAZVSG010000004.1:37105-41627 GCA_964629345.1 uncultured Christensenella sp.
TCGCGACCAGCCCCAGGGCGAGGGAGATGGTGAAGGGGAAAACGGTGGAGGAAGCGCTGCAGCTGTCCAACAAGGCGGTGATGGAAGCGCTTGACGGGCTGCCGCCGCAGAAAGTACATTGTTCAGTGCTGGCCGAACAGGCCATCCGCGCGGCCATTGAGGATTACCAAAAAAAGAAGGAACAGGGGGCGTAAATGCCTGAACTGTCGGGAAACCTGTCCGGGCTGAGGGAAAGCACCCAGAAGCACCTGAAGGAGATGTACGACGTACCGGTCGGCCCAACGGAGTTCCTGCCTCCTGAGCTGGCCGAACGGATGGCTGAGCTGACCGGACTCATCAACCGTGAAATTGCCGTGTACATCGCCCGCAGCGGCGAGATCCTAAGCGTCACCGTCGGCCAGAGCGACAGCGTTCCGCTGGAGGATTTCGGTCAGCGCCGGAGCCTGAAAAGGCTCAGCCGGGTCCGCTGTGTGCACACCCACCCCAACGGGGACGGGGTCCTGTCGGACGTCGACCTTGCCGCTGTGGAGAGCCTTCGCCTTGACGCGATGTGCGCGCTTGGCGTGGATACCTCGGGCCGTCTGACCGGGGCGAGCCTTTCTTTCCTTTCCCAAAGCGATGCCGGAACGCTGAATGCTGGGCCGATCCAACCCGTTGGCTTGCGCGAGCTTGACGATCCAAAGCTGATGGAGGCGATCCGGAGCAACGACCTGCTCCTCACCCTGGACACGGAAACGACGATCCAAGACAGGGAACGCGCTTTCCTCGTCAGTGTGGACACTGAGAGGTCCCTGCTGGAACTGGCCGCCCTGGCGGAGAGTGCGGGCGCGCAGGTGGTCGGCAGCGCGCTTCAGGGGAAGACACATCCTGACCCCGTCACCTACGTCGGCAGCGGAAAAGCCGGGGACGTCGCGCTTCAGGCACAGGCGAGCGGAGCAAATCTGCTGATCGTCGATGATGAGATCAGCGCGGTCCAGGCCAGGCATCTGGAAGAAATCGTCGGGATCCCGGTCGTTGACAGGACCGCCCTGATCCTGGACATCTTCGCTCAGCGCGCTGTCAGCAGCGAAGGGAAACTGCAGGTGGCGCTGGCTCAGCTCAACTACAAAGCGGGCAGGCTCATCGGCGCGCGTGCCCAGCTGTCGCGCCTCGCAGGCGGCATCGGCACCCGCGGTCCCGGTGAAAGCAAGCTGGAAATGGACCGGCGGCACATCAGGGCGCGCATCCAGAGGTTGAAGGCGGGCCTGAAGGAGCTTGAACGCCAGCGCGGGATCCGCCGCAGGAACCGCCAGGGCAGCGAACTCCTGACGGCTGCGCTGGTCGGCTACACCAATACGGGCAAGTCGACCCTGCTCAACCTGCTGTCAGGAGCGGACGTGCTGGTCAAGGATCAGCTGTTCGCCACGCTGGACACTGTCTCGCGGCGGGTGACGCTCAGGGACGGGGATGAGTTCCTGCTGAGCGATTCCGTCGGCTTCATCAGCAAGCTGCCCACTGACCTGGTGGAGGCATTCCGCTCCACTCTGGATGAAGCGCTGAGCGCGGACATCCTGGTCATCGTGTCCGACGCCTCAAACCCGCAGGCTATGGCGCAGCGGGAAGTGGTGGAGGAGGTCCTCACAAGCCTGGGCGCGACGGAGCAGCCGCGGATAGAGGTGTACAACAAGTGGGACGCTGTATGTGAGGAGAACAAGGCGACGCCTCCGGGAGTGCTGAGGGTATCCGCAATGACTGGCGAAGGGATCCCCCTGCTGCTGGACACCATCGCGGCACTCCTGCGAAGGCAGGAGCGCACCCATACGATGCTGATCCCCTTTGACCGCTACTCCCTGTTGGGGGAGATCCGCAGGCAGGGCCGCATCATCGAGGAAACGCACAATGATGAGGGGACGCTGGTCAGGATCCGGCTGAATCACCCCGCCTCTCAGCGGCTCAGGTCTCTTTACGGCGATCTGTTCCGGAGGTCGGGCGATTGATTGCAAGGATCGCGGCCATTCTTCTCGCGTGCCTGAACCTGCTTCAGGCCGGGATCGCGTCCTATGCTGACCGGACCAGCCTCGGCGGATCACTGTATCTGGTCAACCACACCTACCGGCTGACCCAGGCATACGAGCCGGACGACCTGGTGACGGTGAACGTCAGGAAACTGGACGCCGGGATCAAGCTCCGCCGTGAAGCAGCCGAGCATCTCGAGGAGATGTTCAACGCCGCCAGGGAGATGAAAATGACCCTGGTCGCGGTGTCCGGGTACCGAAGCTACGAGCAGCAGAAGGCCATCTTCGCAAGGAAGCAGAACACAAGCGGCAGCACGGAAAAGGCGATGCTGCTGGTCGCCCCGGCCGGTGCCAGCGAGCACCAGCTTGGCCTGGCGATGGATATCGGGCGCAGGAGCAGCAGCAACCTCAACGGCGCGTTCGGCAAGTCAAAGGAGGGGCAGTGGGTCAGGGAGAACGCGCATCTGTTCGGGTTCATCATCCGTTACAAGGCGGAGTGGACCGGGATCACCGGATACGCGGATGAGCCGTGGCATGTCCGTTATGTCGGGGAGGAACACGCGCAGGCTATCAACGCGCTGAACGTCCCGCTGGAAACCTATATCGAGTCCCTGGCACTTCGATCCTTCGGGGAGTATTATGCATTTGAATGAGCGCATCCGGGGAAAATGGCTGTGCGGGCTGATGATCCTGTCGCTGGTCCTGTTGCCCCTGATTTCTTTGGCCCAGGCGGTTGAATGGACGTATCCGATTTCTGCCGACAAGCTGGAGAACAGGAACGGATTCCTTGTCCTTGTCAATCGGGACAACCTGCTGGACAGGGATTTCCTGCCCAGGAACATCGTCCCCGTTTCCCTGCGCGGAGTCAGCGGCCCGCACGAGCTGCGCCGCGAGGCGGCGGAGGCCCTGGCGGCCCTGTTCGCGGAGGCGGAGAGGGCTGGGTATGAGCTATACCTGAAGAGCAGCTACCGCAGCTGGGGGACCCAGAATACGATGTATCAGAACCGCCTTGACAAGTATGGGAAGGATGACAGCGTGGTCGCGCCCCCCGGATCCTCCGATCACCAGACGGGCCTGGCGGCGGACGTCCTCAACCGCGAATGGTCCCGGCGGGATGGGATGACGCCCGCATTCGGCGATACGGCGGAAGCGGAATGGATGGAGGCCAACTGCGCGGCCTTCGGGTTCATCATCCGTTATCTACCGGATAAGCAGGACATCACGGGGATCATCTATGAGCCCTGGCACCTACGCTATGTCGGGCCGGAGGCGGCAGCGTACATGATGCAGCGGCGGCTGTCCCTGGAGGAATTCACAGCGGAGTATCAGAGCGCCATCGACGAGTATGAGGCTGCCGGCGGGGATTTTCCTGCACTGCTGAAAGAACTGAACGCGCTGCCGCCTGCCATCCTGTTGGATGAGGGGGAAGAGGACGGCGAGGTCTCCCTCTTTTATAAGGTGCCCTAAGGGATGAGGATGAAAAAGCCTCCGGTCCTGATGCTGATGGCGTCGCTGCTGCTGACAGCCTTCATTGGCATCGCGGAAGAAGCGTTGCCTTCGCCGTCCCCGGCGCCTGAAACTCGCAGCGCGGTCCTCTCCCTCGGCGGCGACCTTTTCCTCATCAACCGGGAACATCGGATCAGCAGGACCTATGAGCCGGAAGACCTTGTAAGGCCCGATGTGCAGACCCGGAAAAAGAGCCTGCAGGACCGGATCCTGATGCGCGGGACCGCCGCCGGAGCGCTTGAAAGGATGTTTGCGGCGGCGCTCATTGAGAAGGGCTATACCCTCTATGCCACGTCAGGCTACCGCAGCTACGGCATCCAGCAGATCCTGTTCAGCGACAAAGTGGCAGAGGCCGGAACCCGGGAAAAGGCGCAGCGCCGCGTCGCCCCGGCGGGCACCAGCGAGCATCAGCTCGGCCTGGCAATGGACTTGCAGTCACCCTCCGAACTGAATCTCAACGCCGCTTTCGGCGGCACGCCGGAGGGGAAGTGGGTCATGGAGAATGCCCATCGCTTCGGCTTCATCCTCAGGTACAAGGGCGAATGGAGCGACGTTACCGGTTACAGCGAGGAACCCTGGCACGTCCGTTACGTCGGCATCGCGCACGCCAGCGCGATCCATGAGCTGAACATCCCGCTGGAGACTTACGTCGAATTGGCCAGCGAATGGCCGGACTACGTGCTCACCGGCGCCAGCCACGTGCTGCTGGCGGGCCTGATGCGGGACATGATGCAGGGCAATGCTGCTGAAACGCTGGCCGTGCTGTCTGAAGCGGAAGAGGAAGAACGGGAGGAAGCCCTGCGAAACGCCACAGCGCCGTACCTGAAAGACGGGATGAGCTATGAGCAGGCGCTGTGGTACGCGTACCCGACGCCAAAGCCCACGTCCGGGCCGCGGATCGACCATGATGAAGAAACGCACCTCGCACCGGGCAAAGGCGGATGAATGGCTTCATTGTATGACAGGCTGAAAAGCGCGCAGCCCATCAAAGCAAAGTCCCTTGCGCGTGAATGCGAAGGGGA
>CAZVSG010000005.1:0-6727 GCA_964629345.1 uncultured Christensenella sp.
CATGGTTATGCCAGGATACCGGGATGCGCACCGCCCCGAAACCCGCCTTTTTGAGAACGTCAAAGACCCGGGGATCTGTCAGCACCCCTGTCCACGCCTTCTCGTAGGAAAGCTCATTCCTGATCCCGGGGACGTTGTTCGTGTCGAACGTGTTTCCAAGGTTCCACCCGACCTTCAGATTTCTGACGAATCGGAAGGACTGCAGGTCGGGGAGCTTTTTCTGCGTATCACTCATCTTCGGCACCTTGATGTCCTCCCTTGTGACAGCCGCGGCTGCGCAGCCTGCGAGCATCATGATGCCCGTCAGCAGCGCGCCCAACCTGATCATTCTCATCCTGTCTCCTCCGCGCCGTCCCCCGCCGGGTGGAGGAAAGGGGACTTGTTCCTTTCATCCTGTTTAATCTGCCGTTGACTGCGTCGAGGGCAGCCTGCCGGACGTTTTTGGATGCTTCAGGCTGCTGTGCGACCGTCTGCCGGCTGACCCGGCCATGGGTGTTCCGGTAGAACTGCTGGCCCGGATCATGGCCTGGGGCCATGATGGACAGGAAAGTAACGCCGTGCTCGTTTTTCCGTATCATGTCGATGGCCTCATCCACTGCGCAGGCATCGGTGAAGAAGTAGTATCAGCTGGACTTCCAGGCGTCCTCTTCCTCGCATCCCGGCGTCGGCTCGGTGCAGAGATCAAAGGCAGCCGCGATCTTTTCCGCGCGCTCCGCGTCATAGTTTGTGGGGAGGATGCAGGCGCTGTCCGAGCAAACGGTCTTGCAGGTGTCCCCCTTCCTCGGTCAGGAACGCCTGCCGGCCGTCCGGGTACACGGCTCCCGAATCCGCAAAAAACGGAGACGGGGATCTCAAAGGGCTGCGTTGCCGCGGGCCTGTCCGCCCACCGAGCATGTAGAGCGCATAGGGATCTTTGCGGCCGGTCCCGAAAATCGACGGACTGAGATCCACACCGTCCTGCTTATCCTTGAAATCGGACGTGCCCCCGGAGAGCGCGACCCATGGAACCAGCCCCGCGGCCACAAGGGCAAGCAGGAGAAACCGGGTCAATTTTGCCGTATCTTCTCTGCAATGGGGGCATCTCCTCGCTTTTCTGTGTTCCTGATGACCTTGAAGGCTTTCCTGCACCGGCTCTCCCGGCTTCCCTGTTCCCGTTGAAGGGAGTGGGATGAACAGCTTGCATCCGCTGCTGAAATCTTGATCTGCTTTGGATTTTACCAAAACAAACGAGTGCCGCAGGCCCGTATCAACTGCTTGATTAATCGTTTACTATGGTACAATCATCGCCGATTTGATTCGCTATGTCAAGGGGGAGAGCAAAAAAGTGCCGGATTGCCGGCACTTCTGATTTTTTTCCACGGAACAAAGCTAATTCAATACAGACAAATCATCCAGCAGCAGGACCCGTGCCGGCGCGCCTTCCGCATCCCTGATTTTCAACGGAAGCGCGACCAGGAAGTAGGATCCGTCCGCCACGTCCCTGAGCGCCAGCCCCTCCAGGATCAGGACGTCCTTTTGAAACAGCGTCAGGTGGGTCTCATGCCCGGGCTGGCCGCGCTCCACACCCAGCGCGTCGATGCCGACCCCCTTGATCCCCGCGTCCGCGAGGTACTCCGCGCCGTCCTTCCTCAGATAGATGAAATCGGGCCTGAACTCCGTTTCATATGAGTTCCTGGTCTTGAGCAGGATGAATTCACCGGGCTGGATTTCAAATGGAAGAAGGTCTTCCCTCGTGATGCCGTCCGTAACCTGCGTCAGGTCCAGCACGCGGCAGGGGGTCAGTAGCTTATCAAGCGGAAGGGACTCCGTCTGCCAGCCGTCCTCCATCATGTGCCGTGGTGAGTCAAAATGCGTGCCGGTATGCAGGTTCATGGATATCGCTGATTCGTTGATGCTGTCCCGGGGCATCGTTTTGGCTTTTACCAGGACGGGCCTCTTCTCCGGATGGTTCCTGTACACCGGCATCCCGTGGTGAATGGTCATGGTGACGTCGTGGATCTTCATGATGGCTTTCTACTCCTTTTCCTCACGCCGGGGCAGCTGGATCTCCAGCCACTCCCGCCCATCCTCACGGGGGAGCAGGTTCGCGCGTTCAGGGCCCCTGGAACCGGCGGCGTAATTGGGGAAGGGCTGCATGCCCGCGTCGCACATTTTCTCAACGCTCTCCACAAACATCCAGCTCTGTTCCAGCTCGTCCCAGCGCGTGAACAGGGAGGAATTGGCGCGGAAGGCCTCCAGGATCAGCTGCTCATAGGCCTCCGGCACGTTCCCCTGGAAACGGCTGCCCTGGGAGTAGTCCAGTTCCACCTGGTCCATCCGGAACTCATTGCCGGGCCTCTTGGCGTTGATCTGGAAATGCATCCCTTCGGCCGGCTGGACCTGGATGACCAGCAGATTGGGCGGCTGGTTCCTGAACTCCTCGTAATAATTGATACCAGGCAGGCGCTTGAACTCGATCACGATCTGGGTGCGCTGCCGGTCAAGGCGTTTGCCCGCGCGGATATAGATGGGCACGCCGCCCCAGCGGAAATTGTCCACGAACGCGCGCAGCGCGATAAAGGTCGGGATGGCGGAATCATCATCGACGTCCCCTTCCTCGCGGTATCCGGGCACCTGCCTGCCATTGATGACGCCGGGGCCGTACTGCCCAAGGGCGATCCCCTCGCAGACACCTGAGGGGGCAAACCTGCGCAGGGCGCGGAGCGCTTTGACCTTTTCGTCCCGGATCGATTCGGGCATCAGGTCGGCGGGGGGTTCCATGGTGATCAGGGCAAGCATCTGCAGCAGATGGTTCTGCAGCATGTCCTTGAGGATCCCGGACCTTTCGTAGTAGCCGCCGCGGCCTTCCACCCCGAGGGTCTCCGTCGAGGTGATCTGAATGTTGTCGATGTAGTGGTGGTTCCACAGCGGCTCAAACAGCGAATTGCCGAAGCGGATGGCGAGGATGTTCCGGATCATTTCCTTCCCCAGGTAATGGTCGATCCGATAGATCTGCCGCTCGTCCAGCGCTTCGGTGATGGTGAGGTTCAGCTTCCTCGCTGAGGCGAGGTCCGAGCCGAAGGGCTTCTCGATCATCACCCGATGGTCCGGGTTCCGCTTGACGATCAGACGGCTTTCCCGCAGCCTTGACACGATCAGGCCGAAGTGTTCCGGCGCGACCGCGAGGAAAAAGATCCTGACGGCCGGCGCCCGGAACAGCGCTTCGTTTTCACTCAGCCACTCGCGGAACGCCCCGTAGCTGGCGGGATCGGAGACAAACTCCATCCTTCTGTACTGCAGCTTTGACAGGAAACGCTCCATATGCGCTTCATCCACACCGCTCCTGGAGTGCGCGGCAACCGACGCCCTTGCCTGCAGGCGGTATTCCTCCCCGCTGATCTCCCGCCGGCCGATGCAGATGACGGAGCACTCCTCCGGCAGCTGCCCTTCCGCCATCAGGTGATAAAGCGCCGGAAGCAACTTGCGGTGCGTCAGGTCGCCCGTGCCGCCGAAAATCATCATCAGCAGGGAGCGTTCCTCCCCGCCTGCATTGCTGAACAAATCCTTGCCGCCTTCCTTCCCGAAACCGTTCGGGATGCCCATGTCACGTTTCCGCAGTGTCAAGTCTGAGGGGGACGCGCAGTTCATACTCTACCCGGTATTCCTGATCATACACCGATATCTCAAGGTCCGGGCCGCTCTGGATCCTGAAGAGGGCTTCTCCGCCCTGAACAAGGACCTGTATCCCCGTGCCGCGCCAGGTCAGCCTGAAGCTGTACCCCTCCATTTCATGCGGCAGGCAGGGGCGGAATGCGAGGCCGTTTCCATGCAGCCGCAGCCCCGCAAATCCAAAGACGATCCCCATCCAGCAGCCGCCCATATTCGCCGCGTGGATGCCGTCGGCGGTGTTGCCATGCGTGTCCTCCAGATCCAGCGCCGCCGAACGGCGGTAGTAGGCATAAGCCTTTTCAGGTCTTCCCGTCCGAGCGGCCATCATGGAGAAAATACACTCGGACAGGGAGGAATCATGCGTTGTGATCGCCTCATAATAATCGTAACCGCGCCGGATGGCCGCCTCGTCCTCGCCCTCTTCGTACAGGAAGTGCGCCAGCACCGTGTCGGCCTGCTTGCACACCTGATGGCGGTAGAGGAACAGCGGGTGATAGTGCATCAACAGGGGAAAGCGCTCCTTTGGGATCCGGCTCAGGTCCAGCTTCTTTTTCAAAAGGAAGGCGTCATCCTGCGCGCAGATGCCAAGAGCGCTGTCAAAGGGCAGGTACATCGCTTCCGCGGCGCGGCGGAACTGGTCAAGCTCCGCCTCGGTCAGGCCTGTTTTTTCCAACGCCTGCTTCAGCATACCATTTTCCCGCAGCGCTTCGCAGAGCCTGACCGTGCCCCTCAGGTGGGCCTGGGCGGATCGGTTGGTATAGTAATTGTTGTTGACGATGCAGCTGTATTCATCCGGTCCTGTGACGCTGTCGATCCTGAACTGACCCGCCTGCCAGTGCCCTGTGTCAAGCCAGAGACGGGCGGTCTGGACAAGCACCTCCGCGCCCTCCTTCGCCATGAAGGAAAGATCACCCGTCGCCTGCCAGTACGTCAGGAAGGCGTGCGCGATGGCCCCGTTGATGTGGTACTGCGCGGAGCCGGAGGGGAAGTATGCGGAGCATTCGCTACCGGTGATCGTTCGCCAGGCATACAGCGCGCCCCTCTCATGGCCCATTTCCCGCGCGTGCCGGATCGCTTCGGGCAGCATGACGGCCCGGCTCCTGAGCAGTTCCCTGGCGATGTCCGGGCTGGTCAGCAGGAAGAAAGGGAACATGTAGATCTCTGTATCCCAGAAATAGTGCCCCTCATATCCTTCCCCGCTCAGCCCCTTGGAGGCGATGTTGCCGATGCCGTCCTTTCCGGTGGACGCGAGCAGGGTGTACATGGACCAGGACAGGCTCGCGTCCAGGGGCTCGTTCCCCAGGATCTGCGCTCCGGCGCGTTGCCAGAATCCGTCCAGGTACTCCTTTTGCCTGCCTTCCCACCCGGAGAAGTCCGATTCGATTGCCTGGCTCAGCAGCTCAAGCGCCTGACGGACGGGGGCTTCAAAGCGTCTGGAGTCGGTGTATACGCAGTACTTGGTCAGGGAGACGGCCTTTCCCGCCGTGACCCGACCTTCAAACACCGCTTCAGTGATTTCATGGCCGGCGCGGTACTCGACGGTGAAACCGCCCTGCCATCGGTGGGTGACTGCGCTGGCGATTGTGAGCCCTGACTGCAGGGTCTCCGCCGTCATCAGCATCGCTCCGCCCTGTTCCGAGGCACTGGTGACGCGGAGCGTCTTCCTGCCGACCGAGGCTTTCCGGGGATCGTGCGGATCAGAATCCTGCAGCACGTCCCCGCGCTGGGAGGAGGTCAGCCTGACTGCGCCTGACCAGTTCAGCGGCCTGATATCTACGTGGATGAGCGCCAGAGAGGGCAGGATGAAGGATGCCAGGCGGCGGAAAACGATCTCCGTCCGCTTCCCCCGGGGCGAGTTCCAGATCAGGCTGCGTGTATAAACGCCTGTCTCCATATCCAGCACCTGACAGAAATCCCGGACCTTCCCGGCGGACAGGCTGAAGGCTTCGCCGTCCAGGTCCAGGCTGATGCCCTGCGTGTCGATCATGTTGACGATGCTCTGCTGGGTGGAGGCGAAGCCGTGCAGTTTTTCTTCATAATGGATGACGGAACTGTCATAGAAACCGTTGATGTAGGTTCCCCTGACGGAGCGGACGCCTGCCGGGGTCCCCTCCTCAAAGCTCCCGCGCATGCCCAGATAGCCGTTGGCGACGTGGAACAGGGTCTCCCTTCGCACATGTTCCCCAGGGATGAACCCCAGGCGGCGGATCTCCATTCTCCCTTGCCTCCTTGACGGTCTTTTCACTGACAAGAACCGGCCCGGATGCCAGGCAGCCGGGCCGGAATGAAAGAGATGCTTAAGGAGCCGAGATGTTCTCTTTTCTGACAAAGCCGCGGATCGGCTGGCCGTTGAACGTGGTTTCGATATACGCCCAGTGATTGGAAAACGTCTCGTAGGCCAGCAGTGTCACTTCGGTCCCGGCGGGGATCCGGAAAATCATCACGGGCTTGATGATCGGGTCGTCATTCAGCGGCGCGTCGGCCACGGTCCTGACCGTCTGGTAGCTGAAGGCCAGTTCTGGGACGTCAAGGCCTGCAGGCAGCGCGCTTTTCTGGATATACCCGATGCGGTACAGGTTGTTGCTCAGCCCGTAGCCAATGAGCGCCCAGTCGCCCTGGGTTCCCCAAAGGCGCAGCCGCCCGCCGCCGACGGTCGCCTTGCCGCTTGCCGCGCGGTAGTATTCGGTGCCCGGGCCGGAGTAAACGGGCAGGGCGCTTCCGGACATGGAGAAGGACTGGAAGGCCGGAAGAAAATATGTCCCGCTGCCGATGGGAGCATATCGGGAGGTGAACACTGCCTGCTCAGGTGTCGGGACGCCCTGGGGGCTCACGGTCACCGTGACGCTTAAGGAGCCTGTCAGAACGTACCCGGCAGGAAGCACGCTCCTGTCTGCCGTGATCTTGTTGGGCGCGGCGGAGGACACCTGCGCTGTCGTCTGGTAAATGACGTTGTTGTCCTGATCAAGGTAGAGGACCTGAACGTTGGCCGTGACGGGCGGAGCCGCCGGGGCGCGGAAGATGAACACTGCCTGCTCGGGTGTCGGGACGCCCTGGGGGCTCACGGTCACCGTGACACTGG
>CAZVSG010000005.1:6801-40412 GCA_964629345.1 uncultured Christensenella sp.
AGGACCTGAACGTTGGCCGTGACGGGCGGCGCCGGCGGGGCATAGGTGAAGACCACCTGCACCGGGCTGATGCTGCCGTCCGGATAGACCGTGACCTGAACGGAGCGGGGGCCTTGCAGCACGTAACCCGCGGGTGCGCGGCCGTCATTGGCGGTGATGGTGTGCGTCCCCTGCGGAAGGGTACGTGTTTCCGTGAACAGGGTCGCACCGCCGCTGTCCCTGTAGAGAATGTTGAGGAAGGCGGATACGGGTCTGGCGTAGAGGAAGATCACCCTGTTCTGGGAGATCGTGCCGTTTGCGTAGACCGTCACCTGCACGCTGCGCGCGCCCTGCAGCACGTACCCTGCCGGCACTCTTCCGTCATTGGCAGTGACGGTGTGGGTCCCCTGACCGAGCGCTTTTGATTCCGTAAAAAGGGTGCTGCCCTGGGTGTCGCGGTATTCAATGTTCAGGAAGGCTGTCACCGGGGGGGAATAGATGAAGATCACCTGGTTCTGGGATGCTGTGCCGTTGGCATACACCGTGACATTCACGCTGCGGGCGCCTTGCAGTACGTAGCCCGAGGGCACGCGGCTGTCGTCGGCTGTGAGGGTATGGGTCCCCTGGGGAAGCGTTCTTGTCTCGTTATACAGCGTGACGCCCGCGTTGCTGCGGTAGAGCACCTGAACGTTTGCCTGGGAAACGGCCCTGTAGGTGAAGACGATGCTGCCGGGGTAGGCGAACCCCTGGTCGCTGACGTAGACAACGACGCTGCGCGAGGAGATCAGCGACATGCCGGCGGGGACACGGCTGTCATCCGCCGTGACGGTCGAATAACCCGGCTGAAGGGTCCTTCTCTCCGTATACAGCTCAACCCCGGTTTCGCTCCTGTAGCTGAGGGTCACCTCAGCGCCGATGGGACGGGGCGTCTGGACGGCGGACTGGGTCAGGATGAAGTTCACCGCTTCCGGCGCAGCTATGCCTATGGAAGAGACAATGACGACCGCATCGGTCGCGCCTGAGAGGGCGTACCCGGCGGGGATCCTGCCCGCGTCTGCGCGCACCAGGTGCGTTCCCTGTGGAAGCATGCGGTATTCGCTGGCGAGTACCTGGTTGAAGACGTTGCGGTAGTAGACCGGCACCACGGCCTGCACCGCAGGTGCAGGCGTCGCCTGCTGATAGAGAGGTTCATAACTGAAGATGACCCCGCTGGGGGTGGCTTTTCCGGCGGCGTCAACGTAAACATAGACGCTTCTTGTGCTGATCAGGCGATACCCGGGAACAAGGGCGTCATCCGCTGTGACCACGTTCTGCCCCGGCTTGACCGGCACGGCGACGGTCTTGAGCACCTGACCCTGCGCGGTCCTGTACTGCGCCGTGATCTGAAACTGCTGCCCGACCGGTGCGGGCGTGGCATAGGGATAGAAATAGACCAGCCTGTCGCTGACGTAGGCGACGCTGCCGTCAGGCATCAGGATCTCATACCATCCTGTCATCACCTGCCCTGTCGTCTGAAACAGCGCTCCTGATGAAGCTTTCCCGATGATGGGGAAGTCCGTGCTGCCCCCGCTGCGCAGGTTCACGCTGCCAGTCCCGATGATGGTGACCTCGCCGATGATGGTCGTGCCGTCCGCCAGGGCCGGAAGCCACAGCAATCCGGCCAGCAGCGTTATCGCAAGCAGCAGGGCGATCGGTCTTGTCCGGATCTTTTTCATCTTGGTACTCCTCTGTCATGCCGTTTCCGGCTGGCTTCTTTTCCTGTATGATTATAACCGTCTGCCCGGTGCTTAACCCGGCATGGTATAATGGAAGAAAACGGGAGGCGGCAATCGGTGCGGGGGAAAAGCGGCTTTGACAGCCTGATGCAGGAGATCATCCTCGGGATGGACGGGAGTGAGCCAAAGCCACTGCTCTTGCTGCACGTCTGCTGTGCGCCGTGTTCAAGCGCCGTGCTTGAACGCCTGGCAGGGGTGTTCCGCATCATCGCCTACTTTGACAACCCCAACATCGACAGCGCAGCGGAACATGATCTGCGGGCCGGCGAGACCCTGCGCTTGAGGGAGCTGACCGGCTGGGCGGAACAGGTCATCGTCACCCCCTATGATCCTGCTGTCTTCAGGACCGCCGTCCGCGGGCTGGAAGGGGAGCCGGAGGGCGGGTCGCGCTGCGCGGTGTGTTTCCGCCTGCGGCTTGCCCGTTCTGCCCAAAAGGCTGCGGCACTGGCGTGCAGCTTCTTTTCCACCACCCTGACGCTCAGCCCCAGGAAAGACGCGGCGCTGCTGAACGAACTTGGGCGGGAGGCGGGGGAGGCGGCCGGCGTCAGGTTTCTGCCAAGTGATTTCAAGAAAAGGGGAGGATACCAGCGCTCCATACTCCTGAGCCGTCAGTTTGGCCTCTACCGCCAGGATTACTGCGGCTGCGCCTTTTCCAGAAAGCACCCACCGGGCCCTGAAGGGGAAGGATCGAAGCTTTTCCCTTCCTGAAAAGAGAACGGGCGGCAAGCCCGTTTTCCTGCATCCCCTACCATCTGTTGGACACCTTTTCAAGGAACCCTGTCAGGTCCTTGACATCAAGCTTTCTGCCGTCGTCCAGCACCGTCGTGCCGGTGAAACGGCCGAAGACCTGATGCTGCAGGGACGCCAGCAGCAGGAAGTCCATGTGACTGCTGCGATCAAGCAGGGGTTCAAACCGCAGATCAAGCCGCCCCGCATCATCCCTGACCCTCCAGACGCCCGGATCATTCTCCTTTGATCCCTTCCTTGGGATGTCAAAGGTGACTCCAGCCAGCTTATGGGCAATGCCTTCATAGAACAGCATGTTTTCCGTCGCCCTGGACAGGTCGCCGAAACCGTATCCCAGGTTCATCCCGAACGCTTTGCCCCCGATGACCCCGGAAGCGGAGCCCCAGTACCAGCTGCCGCGGTAGGGCCACACGCCCCGGCCCCAGTCCAGCACCCCGAAGGACGCTGAGGGCGAAAAGAGGTACTCGCGGTCCGCATAGATGACCCGGCCCTCCGCCGGCATGCAGTTGATCTTGCGGTTGTAATAGAAGAGCTTCGGCTTCTTCTCAAAAGGCGTCACGATGACCATGCTGTCCGCCTTTTTTTCTTCCAGTTCAATGTCAAACAGCAGCGGCTTGCCCGTCCCGCCGAAATCATACATGTGCCCGTACAGCTGCCGTCTTCCCCTCTCCGTGCGGAAGGTCAGCTCGTAGTTTTTCCCGACGGCGCGGGTCACCCCGTCCCCCGAGGCAGGGGGCAGGCCCCTTTTTCCCATGGGGAAGAGGACCATCCTTGCCGCGGTGCGCTGTTTCTTTTGCTCAAGATCAAGCAGGCTGATGCTGTCAAGCCCCATATAGCCGTTGTCGGCGACCGTCAGCGCCAGCGCCGCGGCATCATTCATGACCAGATAGTAGTCCCACTCCTTGATGCGCCATGTTGGAGCCTTGATCCTGCTGCGATCATAGGTTTTCAACGGGCTTACGGCATAGCCGGTCTCGCTCAGCAGCCCTTCCCTTGTATGCAGCGGGCCTTCCGACAGGATCCTTTGCTGGTTCATACGCCCTCCCGGGCTCAGTATAAGCATTGTGTTGTTTTTGGTCAAACCTGAGCCGAAGTGGTATAATCAGGAAGAGGAAGGAAGTGACAGAATGGCGGTCATCGGCGGCATTATGACGCCTCATCCGCCGCTGCTGGTCCCCCAGGTGGCGCGCGGCGGGGAAAAACAGGTCGCAAAGACTTCATCCGCCTGCCGGGAGGCCTGCGGCTGGCTGGTGGGCGGAAAACCTGACGCCCTCTTCATCGTCTCCCCGCACAGCGTGGGGTATGTCGACTCCCTGCATCTGTCCCCCGGCAAAAACGCATCGGGCAGTTTCGCGCACTTCGGCGCGCCGGAGGCAGCGTTCAGGGTGGAATACTGCCAAACCCTCAGGACGGAGATCCTCAGGGCTGCCGATAAGGCCGGGCTTTGCGTCGACGCGTCGCCGGAGGGGGCCCCCGCGCTTGATCACGGCACAATGGTGCCGCTTTACTTCTTAAGCCAGGCGGCGGGCTGGCCGCCGCCCCTGGGCGTCGTGCGCGCCGGATTGTCCGGCTTGTCCTATGCCGACCACTACCGCCTGGGCATGTGCGTCCGCGACGCGTCCGACAGGCTTGACCTCAGGGTCGGCATCCTCGCCAGCGGCGACCTTTCGCATTATCTCCGGGAAGACGGGCCGTATGGCTTTCGCCCGGAGGGGCCGCAGTATGACCTGAAACTGATGGACATCATGGGTCGGGCGGCATTCGGCGAACTGCTTGGGATGGATGAAGAGTTCTGTGACCGCGCGGGCGAGTGCGGACAGCGCAGTTTCCTCATCCTGGCAGGCGCCCTTGACGGGCAGGAGGTCGAAGCGAACATCCTGTCCTATGAAGGGATCACCGGCGTGGGATATGGAGTGGGCATTTTCCGGCCGGCCGGCACGGACGCGGGCCGCGGTTTCCTGAAGGGAGGGGTATAGGATGGACGTATCCGGCCGGGACATCCACGTGCGCCTGGCGATGCTGTCCTGCGAACACTATCTCAAAACCCGAAGATTGATGGACCGGCCGAAAGATCTTCCGGACGAACTGGTCCGTTCACGCGCGGGGTGCTTTGTGAGCCTACACAGGCACGGCAGACTGCGCGGCTGTATCGGTACGATTTCGCCCGTTCAGGCCTGCCTGGCGGATGAGATCATCTCAAACGCCGTCAGTGCCGCGGTGCGCGACCCGCGCTTTTCTCCTGTTCGCCGGGAGGAACTGGACGGTATTGACTGTTCGGTGGACGTGCTGGGGGAGCCTGAGGACATCGTGTCCAAAGAGGAACTGGACGTGAAGAAGTACGGTGTGATCGTCATCAGCGGCGCAAGGCGCGGCCTGCTGCTTCCCGAGCTTGAGGGCATTGATACCATCGACCTGCAAGTATCGATTGCCCTTCAAAAAGCGGGCATCCGGCCGGATGAGCCATTCCGGATGCAGCGCTTCCCTGTGGTCAGGCACCGATGATCCCATGCCCCCTGTGCCCGAGGGGATGTATCCTGCGTGAGGGGCAGACCGGGGCCTGCCGCGCCCGGGAAAACCTTTCCGGACGGATCGTGCCGAAGGGATACGGGAAGCTGACCAGCCTGGCGCTTGATCCCGTAGAGAAAAAGCCGCTCGCGCGGTTTTATCCGGGATCCTTTGTCCTCTCCGCCGGGAGCTTCGGCTGCAACATGTCCTGCTTCTTCTGCCAGAACGCCGCGATCTCCTTTTCGGGCGGGGAGGATATGCCCATCAGGGGGATGGATCCGAAGGAACTGGTCCGACTTGCGGAGGACATGATTCCAAGGGGCAACATCGGCCTTGCCTTCACCTACAATGAACCGCTGCTGAATCATGAATTCATCAGGGACTGCGCCGTGCTGCTCAGGGAGCGGGGGCTGAAGACCGTGCTGGTGACCAACGGCTGCTTCAACCCTGCGCCGCTTGGGGATCTGCTGACGCTGGTCGACGCGCTGAACATCGACCTCAAGGGATTTACCCCCGAATGGTACGCCCGCCTCGGCGGGGATCTGGAAACGGTGAAAGCGTTTATCATCGCCGCCTCCCGATCCTCCCATGTTGAGCTGACCACGCTGGTGGTTCCGGGGGAGAATGACAGTGAGGACGAGATCGGAGCGATCGCGTCCTGGATCGCCTCGGTCGATCCGGAAATCCCCTTGCACCTGAGCCGCTTTTTTCCCCGCCATATGGCATCCGGGTATCAAAGCACCGATCCCGCCGCCCTGATCAGGCTGTGCGGCATCGCGCGCGGGAGGCTGAAGCACGTGTATGCGGGCAATATCTGAAACTATACGTCCCATGCCCTCCTGAGCAGAGTGACAGCATCGCTGATCTCCTCGTCCGCGATCCCCGCGAAACCGATCACCAGGGCCGGCGGAAGACTTGCCTTCCGGCAGTAGGAGGACAGCCCCCTCAGCGGGATGCCGGCCCTGCCGGCTTCATTGATCAGTTCCTCCTCGCTTTTCCCGTCTATCCCGAACAAGAAATGCAGCCCGGCTTCCTGGCCTGAGATCCGGCTTTCGGGGATCCGGGCCAGCCTGCCGCACAGGGCTTCGCATCGCTTCCGGTAGACAGCGCCCGCGCGGCGGAGGTGTCGCGCGTAATGCCCCTCGCTGACCAGCCTGGCCATCGCCCGCTGCTCAAAGCGGGAGACGCTGTCCCCGCTGCGCAGACCCAATGCTTCATACTTTTTCGTCAGTTTTTCCGGCAGCGCCATGTAGGCGATGCGGATGCCGGGCGCCAGCGTTCGGGAAAACGTGCTGATGTATACCGTCCTGTCCCCGCCCATGGCCTGCAGCGCGGGAAGAGGCCGGCTGGCATAGCGGAACTCGCTGTCATAGTCGTCCTCCAGGATATAGCGCCCTTCTTTTTCCTGTGCCCAATGCAGCAGTTCCGTGCGGCGTCCGGCCGGCATGCTCACCCCCGTGGGAAACTGGTGCGCCGGGGTCACGTAGACGGCTTTGACCCCGGACTGCTCCACGGCATCCGGAAGGATCCCCTGCTCATCCAATATAAGGGGATGCGCTGTGTGCCCCAGCCGCTGCACCGCGCGGGCAGCTTCGATATAGCCGGGATCCTCAAAACCGATTTTTGAAGGCTTCTCGAGGATCGCTCCGATGATCCCCATCAGCTGCTCGACCCCTGAACCGATGATCATGTTCTCAGGTTCGCATCGGACGCCGCGGTACTGATACAGAAAGCCGCTCAGCGCTTCCCTCAGGCTCTTTTCACCTTTGGCCGGACCTTTGCTGAGCAGTTCGGGTTGCCTTACGAGGGTCTCACGGACCAGCCGGGCCCACGTTTGCTGCGGAAACAGGCGGATATCCGCGGCCTGAGGGGAGAAATCAAACCGGGGTGCCAGAGGGGACTGTTCACTTTTCGCCGGCCGCGGGGCCGTGGGTGGCACCGGCAGCGGCTGGATCTCCTCTATGAACAGGCCGCGGCGCGGCTGCGCATACAGGAAGCCTTCCGCTTTGAGCAGATCATAGGCGACGCTGACGGTCTGTTCGCTGATGCCCAGATGTCTGCTCAGCTCGCGCCTGGAGGGGATCTGCGCGCCGCCCGCGAGTCGGCCCTGCGCGATGTCCCGAGAGATAAAGCGGTACAGCTGCTCATACAGAGGGACGCCGCTGTCCCGATCCAGCGGATAGGTCAGGTCCTTCATAAAATTGCCTCTGGTATTGCAGAAATCCTGAAAACTGGTACTTTCAAGAAGACCAGGCTTGGGTATGATGGTATCCGATCTGAACGATTTGTCAAGGAGGGATCTGCATGGCAAGCAAAAAGGGGCCGGCTTTTCTGATGGCCTTTGTCGGCGTGATGGCCGCGGCGGCCTTTGTGTCAAACTTTCTGAGCATCCCCGTCGGAACCTCCCGTGTCCACCTGGGCAACAGCATCGCCCTGCTGGCGGGCATGCTCTTTGGCGGCCCGCTGGGCGCGCTGGCGTCCGGCCTGGGCTCGGCGCTGTTTGACGTCGTCTACGGCTTTGCGGACCCGGTTGCCGGCGGCGCGGTCCCGCCGATATTGGAGGCAGTGGTCACCTTCATCAACAAGGGGCTGATGGCCCTGGCCTGCGGCATCATTGTCAACGACCGGAAGAACAGGCTGTCCAGGGACATCGTCATCTATATCGGCACGATCGCCGGCGCTTTCCTGTACGTCGCGCTGTTCCTGATCAAGACCAACCTCTATTCCCTGGCTTTCACGCCGGACCTGCTGCCGGTCGTCGTGCCGGCCCGCGCGCTGACCTCCACCATCAACGCCGTCATCGCCGTCCTTCTGGCGCCCTTCCTGTATGCGGTGCTGAAGCCGGCGCTTGAAAAGTCCGGCCTCCATGAGGCGGTCGGCCCGAAGCTGCTGGACTGGCCCGGATGAATTTTGCTGTACGGTCAGGCCGGTGTGATCCCGCACCGGCCTTTTTGGTTTATAATGGAAGAAAGGGGGATAGAAAATGAAAACTGAACAATATCGCGTGACAGGCGGAAAGAGCATCAGCCTGAAGGAGTATCCGACCTCCGCTGAGCAATCCCTTGACAAGGATGAAGTCATCTCTTCACTCATGCCGGAGAACGTCCGGAAGATGGCGGATCTTCAGGAAAAGCTGTTTGCGGAGAATACCCGCTCCCTGCTCATCGTGCTGCAGGCGATGGACGCGGCCGGCAAGGACGGCGTCATTCGCCACGTCATGACCGGGCTGAACCCGCAGGGAACGCAGGTGGTCTCCTTCAAGGTCCCCTCCAGTGAGGAAAACGACCATGATTATCTCTGGCGTATTGTGAAGGCCCTGCCGCGCCGCGGGGAGATCGGGATCTTCAACCGTTCCCATTATGAGGACGTCCTTGTTTCACGCGTGCACGACCTGGTAAAGGGTTCCCAGCTCCCGCCCGAGCTGGTGACTGAGGACATCTGGCAGAAGCGATACCGGCAGATCCGTGACTTTGAGCGGTATCTGACAGAGAACGGGACAAGGATCATCAAGATCTACCTGCACGTCTCAAAGCAGGAGCAGCGAAAGCGTCTGCTGGACCGCATCAACGAGCCGGAGAAGAACTGGAAGTTCTCATCAGGCGACATCCAGGAACGCAGGCACTGGAAGAAATACCAGGATGCCTATGAGCAGATGCTGGAACACACCGCCAGCCCTGACGCGCCCTGGTTCATCGTGCCTGCCGACAGCAAATGGTTTGCGCGCTACCTGGTGAGCCGGATCGTGCTGGATACGCTGATGGACATGGACCCGAAGATCCCCGAGCTGCCGGAGTCGGAAAAGGCGATGCTTCAGGAATGCCGTGAGATCCTCGAAAAGGATGAGTGACGCCTGCCAAATCCAAATAATTAATTCAATCGTAAACGCTTTGATGAGGCAGGGTTTTTCGCCTTTCTATTGCGCCTTTCATTCGGCGTAGGCTTTGGCTGCACCTATTTTTCTGCCTGCGGAGCCATCAGACATTTCCACCCCATCGGTGTGTTCACTTATTTGTTCTATATGGCAAAACCCCGCTGCGTGCGGGGTTTTGCCTGCCGGAATCCGGATGCGACGCCTTAACGCTTGGAGAACTGGGGCGCGCGGCGCGCGGCTTTGAGGCCGTACTTCTTGCGTTCCTTCATGCGCGGGTCACGGGTCAGGAACCCGGCTTTCTTCAGTTCGCCCCGCAGTTCGGGGTTCGCCTTGGCCAGCGCGCGGCTGATGCCGTGACGGATGGCGCCGGCCTGTCCGGTCAGCCCTCCGCCGATGACGTTGACCAGCACGTCAAATCCTGTCGCCTTGACCAGCACCAGCGGCTGGCGGACGGACATCTTCAGGGTTTCCATTCCAAAATAATCGTCCAGAGCGCGGTTGTTGATGACGATGGCGCCGTTGCCGGGGACGAGCCGGACGCGAGCGATGGCTTCCTTGCGGCGGCCGACTGCGTTGAAATCTGCTTGTGCCATGAATCTCTCTCCCCCTTAACGTTCCAGTTCGAGCGTTTCAGGCTGCTGCGCCTGCTGGAAATGCTCGCTGCCGGTATATAGGTACAGTTTCTTCAGCATCTGCCGTCCAAGCGGCCCCTTGGGCAGCATGCCCTTCACGGCATGCTCGACTGCGAAATCGGGCTTGTTGGCCATCAGGTCGCGGTACTTCGTCTCCTTCAGTCCGCCGACGTAGCCCGAGTGGTGGTAATAGATCTTCTGATCCAGCTTCCTGCCGGTCAGTTTGACCTTTCCGCAGTTGAGGATGATGACAAAGTCGCCTGTATCAACATGCGGCGTATAGGTGGGCTTGTGCTTGCCGCGCAGGATGTTCGCCACCTGGCTGGCAAGGCGGCCGAGCACCATGCCGTCCGCGTCAACGACATACCATTTGCGCTCTACATTCTGCGCGTTAGCCATATAGGTATTCAAGTTTCACTCCTCCTTGATCAGGTCCGTATCTTTCGCTCCTGCCCGATGGTCGCGGGCGGGGGCATCCTGTTCAATAGTCCCGGGGCTAACTGAGCCTACTGACGCAATGCTTATCTTATAAAACCACACCCTGCTTGTCAAGCACGAAATTCATCATTTTATGATTCTTCCGCTGCCTTCCCATCCGTCTTGCGCGGACAGCGTCTTTTCTATAGAATACGCGTTGATTTGAAAGGGGGATCATCCGTGTTCAGCATCCTGCTGCCCCTGGTATACCTGTCCTTTATCAGCCTTGGCCTGCCGGACTCCATGCTCGGGGCTGTCTGGCCGGCGATGTCCGTACAGCTGGGGCAGGAACTGTCCGCACTGGGCCTGGTCTCCATGCTGGTCACCCTGGGCACAGTCATTTCAAGCCTGCTGAGCAGCCGGCTCATCCGCTCGCTTGGAACAGGCAAAGTGATGGTTCTGTCAGTTTTCCTGACCTCGCTTTCCCTATTGCTTTTCTCCTTTGCGCGCAGCTATGCGCTGCTCTGCCTTCCGGCGCTCCCGCTCGGGCTGGGCGGCGGCTCGGTGGACGCCGCGCTCAACGGCTTTGTGGCGCGTAACTACAAGGCCAGCCATATGAACTGGCTGCACTGCATGTGGGGCGTCGGAGCGACCCTCAGCCCCCTGATCGCGGGCATCAGCCTGAGGGGGGCGGCGTCATGGCCCGGCGCATACCGGACGGTATCGCTGCTGCAGGGCATCCTGTTTGCCGTCCTCTTCCTGTCGCTGCCGCTGTGGCTGAAGGCCGAGAAGAAGGACCCCCTGGCATCCTCAGGATCGGACGGGCAGATTTCCAACGCCCGCGCGCTGCGGACCCCCGGCCTGAAGACCGCGATGGCCGCCTTCGCCTGCTTCGTGGGCTTTGAGGCCGTGACAGGCGTCTGGGCCGCAAGCTTCCTTCAGGGGCAGAAGGGTTTTGACGCGGCCGCTGCCGCGACCTTCTCGTCCATGTATTATTTCGGCACCATGCTGGGCCGTGCTGTTTCTGGCTTCATCGCGATCAGGTCCGACAGCCGCAGGATGATCCGCTTTGGCATCCTGCTGGCCTTCCTGGGCGCGCTCCTGCTCATGCTGCCGCTGCCCGGATGGGTCTCCCTGGGGGGACTGGTGCTTCTGGGGCTTGGCAATGCCCCGATCTATCCCGCCATGATCCATCTGACCCCGCGGCGTTTCGGGATGGCTGTCTCTCAGGCTGCTATGGGCCTGCAGATGGCGGCTGCCTACGTCGGTTCCACCTTCATGCCTCCGCTGACCGGCCTTCTGGTCCGGTCGGCCTCCCTGAAGGCGGTGCCGTGGGTCGTTCTCACCCTGATCCTTTCAGGGCTGCTGCTCAGCCAAAGGATCGACAGGGACGTAAAGCTTGCTGACTAATCGCGGTTTGTAAACGCACGCACTTCCGGGCGAGAAAAGATTTCTTCCGGGAGCCCTTCCGCCTGAATGATGCCATCATTTATAAACAGGACGCGGTCAGCGACTTCCCTGGCAAATGCCATCTCGTGGGTGACCACCATCATCGTGCGGTCTTCTTCTGCGAGGTTTCTTATAACGCGCAACACTTCCAGCGTCAGGAGGGGATCAAGCGCACTGGTAGGTTCGTCAAAACACAGCATATCCGGTCCCATGCACAGGGCTCTGGCGATAGCAGCCCGTTGCTGCTGGCCGCCGGAAAGCATAAATGGATACGCTGTAGCCTTATCCGAAAGACCTACCCGTTCCAACTCCTTCCAGGCGCGCTGCTCCGCGTCATCCCGAGTGTGCCTGAGCACGCTGATCTGTGCCTGTGTCAAATTATGGAGTACATTCAGGTGGGGGAAAAGGTTAAAATCCTGGAATACAAATCCCATTTTCAGCGTTATTTTCCTCAACTGTTCCTTGGACGCATAGCCTCCTTTTTCCATGTCCGCCATCAGCATGCCGTCTACGGTAATCCGACCTTTATCGATGGTTTCAAGACGTGTCAGGCAGCGCAGCAGCGTACTCTTGCCGGAACCGGAAGGGCCGATGACAGCGACCACCTCACCCCTGTTCACATTGAGGGAAATTCCCCTGAGAACTCCATTCTGGGAGAAGCTTTTGAATATATTTTCAGCCGTTAGCATCATCTGATTCATCATCGATAGTATCCAAAAAAGCGATTCGCACGATTAAAGACCCAACTGAGGACAGCATTCAACAGCAGGTAAATTGCACCTGCAATGAAAAGGGGCTCTAGCGTACCGACTGTGCTGGCGGCATTCCTGGCTACTCGATATAGTTCCACCATACCTACTGCGGTCACCAACGCGGTATCCTTCACCAGGGTAATCACCTCGTTGCTGATGGGAAGAACGACGTGCTTGATCACCTGGGGCAGCACAATGCGCAGGAAAGCTTGAGCGCGTGTCATTCCAAGCACTTGCGCGGCTTCTCGCTGTCCCCGGGGAACAGCCTGAACGCCGCCCCTGTAGATCTCAGCGAAATAAGCGGCATAATTTGCGGAGAAGGCGATGACAACCGCGCTCATGCGGTCAAAGGCGTTCCCGAATAGCTGAGGCAGAAAAAAATACACTGTGAACACCTGTAGGATCAACGGTGTTCCACGCATAACCAGGATGAAGACCTGTGCAGGCTTGCGAAGCAGGGCGAGACGGCTCATACGTATCAGAGCGAGGATAAGGCCAAGTGGAAGTGAAAAAAGCAGCGTCAGGCCGAACAGGCTTATTGTGATGCCAAGGCCGTCCAGCATCTGGCCCATCAAAGTGGCAAGCCGCGCCGGATTGTCAAGATATTTCATAAAAAGCTCCAATCAGCCGCCTGGCGGCTGATAATGTCATGGTCATTGAAGAAAAGGGCCGGCTTTCAGCCGGCCCTTGGCATCCTCAGGGTTCGCTGGGTATCCCGATAATCGTAATGTCTGACCCGAACCAGTTTTCACTGATTTTCTGGAGTGTTCCATCTGCCTTCATCTCAAGGAGCAGTTCGTTGACTTTATCGCACAGCGCGGTATCGCCTTTCCTAAATCCAATTCCATACTCCTCCGGGGCCAGGGATTCATTGAGTACAACAAAGGGGTAATCATTCACAGTCTTATAATAGTTGGCCACGATGATGTCGACCAATACAGCGTCAACACCGCCCAGGTTCAAGTCCATCAGCGCGGTGAGGTTCTCATCAAAGAGAACGACTTCGCCAAGCGCCGCCTTGAACTCCGCCGCGCTGTCCAACGCATCGTTCGCGCTGGAACCGGCCTGAAGGCCAAGCTTTTTCCCGGTCAGGCCGGCGAGGTCAGTGATGCCGTCTTTTTCCCGCACAACCAACACCTGGTCATTTTTTAGATATGGCAAAGAGATGTTCATGCTCTCCATGCGTTCAGGGGTAATGGTCATGCCGTTCCAGATGCAGTCGATATGATGGGCGTTGAGTTCCATTTCTTTAGCGTCCCAGTTGATAGGCTGACATACGAGTTCCACGCCCAGCCGTTTGGCGACTTCCTTGGCGAGGTCGATGTCAAACCCTGTGATCTCACCGCTGTCCGCGTCCACGAAGCCCATGGGCGGGAAACTGGCGTCAAGGCCCAGAATGAATTGGCCTTTGTCCAGTATGTCCTGCAGTGAGGTGTCTTCCTGTGCAGCTACCGTTAATGTTGTTGCGCACAGCATCAGCAGTGCCGCCATGACAGTCAAGCACCTTTTCATGACCTTTCCCTCTTTCTTCCTTTATTTCAGCATGGAGATGCCGATGGGCCATCCTATCACAAATCCGCCTTCATGCTCAAGGCGGATTCGAATTATCTTGCATTTATTTTGTATATCTATTCAATGGTCTTGATTTCGTCCTCGCCGAATACCCTGATGCCCGCATTGAGGAGTTTCCTGGCAAACAGGCCTATACCTGGTACCAGTATTTCGGAAAAGCTTCCATCATACACCATCGCTTTTCCGCAGGAAGGGCTGTTCTGCTTGAGCACCGCGGCCTGACATCCGCAGAGGCGGAAAACGGCCATCGCCTGCTCCGCGCCTTTCACAAAGGCTTCCGTGCAGTCCCGCCCGTCGAGGTTCATCACCCGCCCGCGGATGATCTCGCACGGGGGCCTGGGGGTCGGGAGACCTCCCAGCTGTTCGGGGCACACCGGGACAAGAACGTGCCTGCCTGAAAGCGCCAGCACACCCTGACTAAGGCTGTCCTGCCCGTCATACCGTGTGCGAAGCCCCATCAGGCAGGCGCTGACCAGCAGGCGCATCAGGCGATCTCCAGTGCGATCTCCATCATCTGGGTGAAGGTCTGCTGGCGCGCTACGCTGTCGAGCCATGCGCCGGTTTTCGGATTGTCGGAGACTGTCAGCAGCGCCAGCGCCTTCTTTCCGGCACGCGCGGCGTTCAGATACAGCGCGTAGGTCTCCATCTCCACAGCCAGCACGCCCAGCTTTTCCAGCGTTTCCAGCGGGCTTGGACTGGACTGGTCATAAAACACGTCGGATGAATAGACCGGCCCCACCCGAAGCGTGACGCCCATCTTCCCGGCCGCCCGGTCGGCGGCGCAGAGCAGGCCGTAATCCGCGCAGGGTGCGAGGCTGCCGCGGAAACCGAACTGCGCGCCGTAGTTTGAGTTGGAATAGGCGCTCATCCCGGCGACGACGTCCCTCAGGTTCAGGTCCTGCCGGATCATCCCGGCGCTGCCGACGCGAATGATCGTCTCGACCCCGTAGAAGTTGAACAGCTCATAGGAATAGATGCCGATGGAGGGGATCCCCATGCCGGATGCCATCACGGAGACCGCCTTGCCGCGGTATTCGCCCGTGTACCCCTGGATGCCCCTGACGTCGTTGACCAGCCTGGCATTCTCCAGATATGTTTCGGCAATGAAACGCGCGCGCAGCGGATCGCCCGGCATCAGCACGGTTGCGGCGAAGTCCCCCGCTTTTGATGAGATGTGGGGCGTTGGAATGCTTGCCATGAATGTCCTCCTGAATCTTTTCTATACCGCAGGGTTTTTGCGCATCTCCCCCGCGTACACGCCGGTCAGGATCTCGGAGATGTAGGCGTCCATGTGCGGGAGTTCCGGCTGCTCCCTGGCTTCCTGCGCTGCTGCACGGTTATCGTAGGGAAGGGTGATCAGACGCACTTCCAGGGGTGCCAACGGATCCCCCGGCTGGCCTTCAAGCAGCGCGTACTGCACCATCGGGACTCCCAGCGCGTTGCCCACCGAGCCGATGTTGACGATCTGCCCCTCTATCGTCCGCATCCCCTGCCGGTGGCAGTCAGCGTAGATGAGCATGTTGTAATCCGGTTCCAGAAGGGCGGAAAGGGATTCCCTGCTGTCCTGGATCGCCAGCAGCCGGGACATCACGGGCCTTCCGTGGATCAGGCGGATGTTCCGCCCCGACAAACGCAGGCGCTTTTCCACCGGCAGCGCGCAGAGGGCTGCCAAACGGTCCCTGCCCAACTGGTCATGGTAGAACCTGTCGCGGGGGTACTCCCTTTTCCCGATCCCGTAATCCCAGTTTCCGCCCAGGATGACCCGGCAGTTCTGCATCGCCCAGTCATAGGTCTTATCGGAACTGGGCCCCTTCCCGACCAGGTCGCCCAGGCACCAGATCTCATCCGGCGCGCGCTTGAACAGGTCTTCTTCCAGGGCCTTGACGGCGGTGTAGTTGCCGTGCAGGTCGGAAACCAGCGCGATCCTCACGCCAGCCGCTCCGATTCGCGTACCAGCCAGTCAAACAGCGCTTGGTGCGCGGGGCTGTCCTTTGACAGGTTCTCCGGATGCCACTGGACGCCGAGCGCCGGCCGTCCGTCTTCAAACTCAACGGCTTCGATCACCCCGTCCCCGCTGCGGGCGGATACTTTCAGCCCGATGGCCGGTTCGCGGATCGCCTGATGATGCCGGGAGTTCACCCCAAGGGACGTTTCCTGAACCAGTGATCGGAGCAGGGTGTCATCCTCGACGAGTACCCGGTGCGCCTGGGGAAGATCCGGCTGCTGATGGCTGACCGGGAGATCCAGCTGGCTGGGCAGGTCCTGGTAAAGGCTTCCGCCCAGCGCGACGTTGAGCACCTGGATGCCCCGGCATATCGCCAGGATGGGTTTGCGCACCGCGACGGCGCGCTGCATCAGCGCAAGGTCCGCCCTGTCCCGCTCCGGGACGGGGTCATGGCAGCCCGGAAGCCTCTTCTCCCTGTAATATTTCGGGTCGATGTCCGGGCCGCCGGTGAACACGATCCCGTCCACGGCGTTGATGGTTTTATCCATAAATTCATCATACCCGGGGTCAGAAACCGGCACCATGGGAAGGATGACCGGCAATGCGCCGGCCCTGAGGACGGCGCTGACATAATCCGGCGGCATGCAGATTTTGCCGCCGGACAGGTCCTGGTTGGTGCTCAGGCCGATGATGACCATTTGGATACCCCTTCCGGATTGAATGGACGCAAAGGAGTATACCACAGGGGCCGGAAGGCGTGAATCCTGTGTTTCTCATCAAGATTTCATTTGATTGCACCATATGACTGTGATATAATCCGCCCTGAGTGAACGATCGCCACAGGCTTTTTTCCGATGATGCTGGAGGGAACATGGCCAAAAAAAACAGTCAGTCGACATCCCCCGGGAAGGGGCTGTTTTCTGCCTTTCTGGCAACGGGCGGCGCTGCCCTGCTGTATTCGGCGGTCTTTCCCCTCCACCGCTGGGGACATTTCCTGATCGCAGGGCTCCTGGCCCTGCTGATCGGCCGGGTCGCCTATGTGATGTTTTCGGGGCTGGACACCTCCAAAAAGGCGCCCGCGATGAACGAGCTGCCTGTAACGGGGGATGAGGCGGTCGACCGGCTGGTATCGCGCGGCAAGGAGATGCTCAGCCAGATCCGCAAAGAAGACGAGCTGATCCCCGACCCTGAGCTGTCCGCCCGGATCGTGGAGTTGGAAGGGATCACCACCCGCATCTTCCAGGCTGTCATCGAACAGCCCGGGAAAGCCCCGCAGATCAGGCGGTTCATGGACTATTACCTGCCCACGACGCTGAAGATGCTCACAGGGTACCGGAAGCTCAGCGAGCGCGGGGTCAGCGGCGGAAAAGCGCAGGAGACACGGGAGCGGATCGAATCGGCGATGCAGGTCGTCGTCGGCGCTTTCAGGAAACAGCTGGAAACGCTTTATCAGAATGACATGCTGGACATCACCACGGATATCGACGTGCTGGAGACCATGCTCAAGCAGGACAGCCTTCTGGGCAGCAGTTTTCAGCCGATGAATGCCAGCCAGGCCAGCGCGCAGGCTGTACAAACGAAGGAGGAACGTCAATGAGCGAGCCGAAAACCGGGAAAACTGCGGAAGACCGCATCCAGGAAACGCAGAAATCAGCCCAGGCCGCTGCCCAGGCGGTCCGCTCTGTGGAAGAGGCGGCGGGGAAGCCCCTGCCTCAGCTGACCCTTGCCAGCGATACGGCGGACCGGCAGAAAGTGGAGGCGGTGATCGGCCAGCTTGAGCAGGTGCAGAAGGAAGCGCCGACCGCTCAGGACGTGCAGACCAAGATCGCCAGCGACCTGGACAGCGCTCTGACGGAGAGCGAACGCAAGGCGGTGGACGAATTCGCCGGGAAGATCGACATCGCCAACCCCCAGCACGTGATGCTCTACGGCGCGGACGCGCAGAAGAAGGTGTCCAATTTTGCCGACACCATCCTGGCGGAGGTCAAGAACATCGACGCGGGCGACGTGGGGGACAACCTTTCCAGACTGGTGGGGGAACTGAAGACCTTTGAAGTCTCCGCCGAGAAGCCCAAGGGGCTGCGCGCCCTGTTCACCAGCGCCCGCAAGCACATGGCCCAGGTCCAGGCCCGTTTTGACGACGTGGCAGGGAACGTGTCCAGCATCGCGGGCACGCTGGAAGGGCATCAGGTCCAGCTGCTCAAGGACGTCTCCATGTTCAACCATCTTTATGACATGAACCTGGAGTATTTCCGCGAGCTGACCATGTACATCATCGCGGGGGAGAAGCGGCTCAAGCAGGTGCGCGAGACGGACATCGTCCGGATGAAGGAGAAGGCGCAGAAGTCCGGGGATACCATGGACGCCCAGCACGCGAGCGACCTGGAGCAGGCGGCGGACCGCTTTGAGAAAAAGCTTCATGACCTCAAGCTGACCCGCCAGATCAGCCTGCAGATGGCGCCTCAGATCAGGCTGCTGCAGAACAACAACTCCCTTCTGATCGAGCGCATCCAGTCGACCCTGGTCAACACCCTGCCACTGTGGAAGAATCAGATGGTGCTGGCGCTGGGGATGCAGCATTCCCGCCAGGCCATGCAGGCGCAGCGGGCCGTGACCGACATGACCAATGAACTGCTCAAGAAGAACGCCGAAGCGCTCAAGCAGGGCACCATTGAGACCGCGCAGGAAGCGGAGCGCGGCATCATCGACATCCAGACCCTGGTGGAGACCAACAAGTCCCTGATCGACACCATGAACGAGGTCGTGCGCATCCAGACGGAAGGCCGCCAGAAACGCGCCGAGGCAGAAAAGGTCCTGGCCCGCATGGAAGATGAACTGAAACAGCGCCTGATCAACGGTTAAGTCCCGGAGGATGAGATGAACTTCACGGCTCGTGCAGTCCTGGCTTTTTTTCTCATGCTTGTTCTCCTGTCTGCCGCGGTGGCGATCGGCGCTTACCGCGGGTTTTCGGGGGAGAAGGCGCAGGTGGAGCTTGCCCTGGATTCCCTGGCCGGGGTGCTTGAAACCAGGATCGAGATGGGCCATAACCTGCTCACCGTCGCAAAGCGCCATCTGAGCGCATCCGATCCCATGATCCAGGCGGTCGTCAATGACCTGGCCGAGCTGTCGGGCCAGGCGCCGCTGCTTGACAAGGCAAGGGTGAACGAGCGTTTCACGCTTGATGCCGACGCGCTGCTCAAGGCGCTGGAGGCTTCCCCCGGCGTGCAGGCGGACGGGAGGGACCTTGGCTACGTGAACGGGTTGCTGCCCAGGGGGCTGGAGCAGAGCGCGAAATGGGCGGACTCCGCCCAATACAACAAGGCGGCCCTTGAGTTCAACAACCGCCTGAAAGGCCAGCTGAACGGGCGTCTGGCGATGCTGCTGGGCGTCAGGGAGGCTGAACTGTTTGTTGTGGGGGACAGCGGCTTATGAAAAAGAGGTTCATCCCCTTCCTGCTTGTCCTGATGGTTTTCTGCTCATTCTGGACGGTTTCCCATGCGCAGGCCGCGGCGGTGGACGATCAGGCAGCAGTGATCGACGTCAACCTGGCCGGTGAGATCACGGAGCTGTCAAAGCTCACCGAAGAGAACCTGGGCATCGGCCTGCGGGTCCTGACCAAGCACTTCCTGGGCGGCGCCGACGTGGGGGCCTATGCGGAGAAAACGCTTTCCGGGATGCCCGGAAATGAGGACCTGGTGCTGCTGGCGGTCATCATCGGCGAGGAAAGCTATCATGCTGCGCTTGGCAGCCGTGCGCAGGAACTGCTTGGCCGGGAGAAGGTCGAAAACCTGCTGACTGCCCATTTCCGTCAGCCATTCATCCGCGACCGCGCCTATGACCGCGCGCTGGCCTCCTTTTTCCTGGCGCTGAGCGAACAGATCCAGAGCGCGGCGGGAAAGAAACTGCCGGCCAATAAGCTGCTGCTTGACTATGCGGAAAGAACGGCCGTCAGGCCTGCCGTCACCGGCGCTCCCGCTTCTCCGGTGTCCTGGTTGGAAGGGATCCTTTCAGACGCTGAGAACAGCGTCCGGAACGCGGACCGCTACGTGCAGGAGACCCGTCAGGCGGAGGAAGGTTCCGGGAAGGGGATGAGCTGGTTCCAGATCGCGCTGATCGGCTTTATCCTGTATAAGGTCTTCGGCAGGAAAAAGGACGGAAGGAAAGGGTGCGGTCCTCTCGGCTGGATCTTCGGCACCTGGGGCGTCAGCAAGATCTTCGGCTGGCGGAAATAAGTGCGCCTGGTCATCATCAGCCTGGACGCGGCGTTTGCCGCGGATGCGGACTACCTTCTCTCGCTGCCCAACCTGGGCGGTCTCGCGCGGGAAGGTGTGTTCTGCGGCCGGGTCAGGACGGTCTATCCCACGCTGACCTATCCCATCCACACCAGCCTGATGACAGGCTGTTATCCTGACAGGCACGGCATCGGGCACAACGAGCCCTTCGATCCGCGTCTCCCGCCGGGACGGCGGCCCTGGTATTGGGATGAGAAGACAATCCTGGTGGATACCCTGTTCTCGCAGGCGTCCCGCGCCGGGCGGGAAACCGCGGCGATCCTGTGGCCGGTCACCGGGCACAGCAAGCATATCAAATGGAACTTCCCCGAGGTGCTCGCGCTCCCGGGTGAGAACCAGGCGCTGAAGGTGCTCAGTTACGGCAGCACCGGGTGGCTGCTGAAGAATGAGCTGCTGTACGGAAGAAAACGGAAAAGCACCGGACAGCCGGACCTGGATGATTATGCGGTCCTGATCGCGGAAACGCTGATCAGGCGGCAGTACGCGCCGGGTGAAGGGCTGGGAGCCGCCCGGGATGTCAAACCCTCCATGCGCATCCGGTCCCGGCATATGCCCGATCTGCTGGCGCTCCACCTGGTGGACCTGGACGCGATGCGGCACCGGTACGGCGTGTTCAGCCAGGAGGCCAAGGACGCGCTCACGCGCCTGGATGCGCGCGTCGGGCGCGTCAAAGCTGCGCTGGAGGCGCGGGAAGCGTTGAAAGACACCATCCTGGCCGTGGTCAGCGACCATGGCCAGGCGGACGTCAGCGGGACCCTTCCGCTGGACGCCTGGCTTCGGGCCAACGGCATTCCGGCCAGGGCGCAGTCCCTGGGGCTTGGCGCCTATCTCCGCATGGACAGGGGCGATTACCGCGTTGTACTCAAAGCGCTGACGGACAATAGGGAGCAGCTGCGCCTGAGGCATGTCTATACCCGGGAGGAGCTGCGCTTCATGCACGCGCCGGAGGATGTCCTGCTGGCGGTCGAGCCGGCGGAGGGGATCGCCGTAGTGGAGGATGAAACAGAAGCAAAGGCCGGTGCGACACACGGCTTCGGGCTGCGTCATCCCGGCGCGCAATGCCTGATGTGGCTGTCCGGCAAAATGTTCAAAAAGGGGGAGCGCCTTGACGCCTGCGAGCTGGTGGACATCGCGCCGACGCTGGCCCGCGCTTCGGGGCTGACCCTGCCCATGGCTCAGGGGAGGGTGCTGACAGAAGCGTTTGACCAGACGATATAGGAAACAGGGAAGGGGGAGACGGCATGGCGGAGCAGGCGCTGGTGACCTTTTTTTACCAGTCCGCGTTCACGGTCCTGATGAAGAAGACGCTTTTGATCTTCAGCTACCGCCAGACCGGCCTCTCCCAGCTGGCGGAAAACCAGCGCCTGAGCGAGAAGGATTTCCTGGGCTTCAACAACATCCTCGTTTTCGTCCCCAATGCCTCCGCGGAGCATCATGACCCGGCCATTTACGAATGGAAGCCTTCTTTTCCCATCACCTATATCCTGCCCCAGGATGCGGCCAAAACGGCGCCGCATGCCGCCAATATCCGCGTCTGCAGGGAAGGCGACCACTTCAGCGTCGGCCATTGCGATATCACTGTCTTTGGCTCCACGGACGCGGGGCTGTCCTATCTTGCCTCGGCCGAAGGGGTCACGGTATACCACGCGGGCGATCTGAACCTCTGGCACTGGCGGGAAGAAAATACGCTGAAAGAAATTTCCCGGGTTGAAGCACTGTTCTATGAAAAGGTCTCCAGGCTGCCCAGGGACAGGATCGACGTCGCCTTGTTTCCGCTGGACCCGCATCAGGGCGGGCTTTATGACGCGGGCGCGAACCATTTTATCATGGCCGTCCGGCCCAGGACCTTCTTCCCCATGCATTTCGGCGCGCGTGCTGAGATCGCCAATGAATACGCGCGAAGGGGCATTTCACGCCGCACGGTGGTCCATGCCCTCACCCAGGTGCGTGAGAGCGTTCTGGTCGATTTCTCCGGCCCTGTTCCGCTGATCCGCCCCACCCAGCCATCCAAAACGCAGCGCCTGGGGGGGAAAGGCAGCATGGTGGACCTGTCCGCCTACATCCAGGAAGACCCCTTCGCCCACACCGACCTGCCGGTGAATCTCAGGGAGGACAAGGGCGCAAATCTCTGATACATAAGGTCCCGGCTGCCCTGGACCCGCCCCTGTTTCCTGTACAGACGGCGGGTTTTATGGTATGATGAGCCTGATGTCAAATCTGTAAGCATGAGGCCGCCAACCTGAACAGCAGAGGGCTCCGGTAGTCCTTGTGAAGGATAAAAGCGCAGCCGCCGTGGGGGAAGCATGAACCTGAACGACCTGAATGACAGACAAGCGGAAGCGGTCCTGCACCAGCAGGGACCGCTGCTGATCGTCGCGGGTGCCGGAAGCGGCAAGACCCGCGCATTGACCTATCGCATCGCCTACCTGATGCAGCAGGGCGTCAAGCCCTGGAACATCCTGGCGCTCACCTTTACCAACAAGGCCGCCAGGGAAATGCTTCGCCGCGTGGACAGTCTGACCGGCGGCCGCGCGGACGACCTTTGGATCGGCACCTTCCATTCTGTCTGCGTCCGCATCCTGCGCCGCGACATTGAGAAGCTGGGCTACCAGCGGTCTTTCGTCATCTATGACGACGACGATCAGCAGCGGGTCATCCGGGACCTGTTCAAACAGCACGACATCGACGAGAAACAGCTCAGCCTCAGGGAAATGAAACGCATCATCGGCGACGCCAAGACAAGGCTGATGGACGCGGATGACTGGTTCTCTCAATCCCGGAAGGACCATCATGCGCAGGTCATCCATGACCTGTTCACCGGATATGAGGAGAAACTGAGGAAAGCCAACGCGCTGGATTTTGATGACCTGCTCAACAAGGCGCTGCAGCTTTTGATGGACCACCCGCCGGTGCTGGAGCATTACCAACAGCGCTTCCAGCACGTGCTGGTGGATGAATATCAGGATACGAACCTTGCCCAGTACACACTGGTCAAGCTCTTGAGCGGGCAGAGCCGCAACCTGTGCGTCGTGGGGGACGACGACCAGTCCATTTACGGCTGGCGCGGCGCTGACATCCGGAACATCCTCGAGTTCAACAAGGATTTTCCGGAGGCAAAGGTCATCAAACTGGAGCAGAATTACCGTTCGACCCAGACGATCCTCGATGCCGCCAACGCCATCATCAAAAACAATGACCAGCGCATGGAGAAGGCGCTGTGGACCGAAAGCGGGAAGGGCGAGAAGATCCGCTTCTGCGCGGCCGGGGACGAGCGGGAGGAGGCTGCCTGGATCTGCGAACATGTCCGCCGCCTGCGCGCCAGGAAGGTGCCCATGTCTGAGATCGCGGTCCTCTACCGCATGCATGCGCAGAGCCGCGTCCTGGAGGAAATGTTCATGCGCGCCGGCATCCCTTACCGCGTTTATGGGGGCACGCGCTTCTATGACCGCAAGGAGATCAGGGACGCGCTGGCCTACCTGAGGGTATTGGTCAACCCGGATGACGACGTGGCGCTCAGGCGCATCATCAACGTGCCCAAACGCTCCATCGGCGACGCGACAGTTGAGATGCTGGAGGAACAGGCCAGGGAGAACGCCTCGACCCTGTACGCGGCTCTTCGCAGTCTGCCGGACAGGCTGGGCTCCCGCCCGCGCAAGTGCGTGGAGGGATTTGTCGAGATGATGGACATGCTCAGCCGCAGGCTGGGCGAACTGCCCCTGGGCGAGTTCGTGAAGATGCTGCTGGATGAAACGGGCCTCATCAGGGAGTATGCCGAAAGCAATGATGAGGAAATGCTGTCCAAGCGCGACAACCTGCTGGAGTTCTTGGGCGCTGTGAACGAATATGAGCAGAAGAGCGGGGACGTGACCCTCCAGTCCTACCTTGAGAACGTTGCCCTGGTCACCGACCTTGACATGCAGGAGGACGCGCCGCAGTACGTCACGCTCATGACGCTGCACTCCGCCAAGGGGATGGAATACCGGGCAGTGTTCATCGCCGGCATGGAGGACGGGCTGCTGCCCAGCGCGCGGTCCAAACTGGAAGAGGACCGGCTTGAGGAGGAACGCAGGCTGTGCTACGTCGGCGTCACCCGCGCAAAGGAGTTCCTCTACCTCACCAGGACCCGCCACCGCGCGATCTTCAACCAGGCCTCCTATAACCAGCCCAGCCCCTTCCTGTCGGAGATCCCCAAGGAGCTCATCAGCGACGAATGGGGCAAGACGATGCAGGAGCATTTCGGCGAATACAAGCCGCCCCGGGAACGGACCCGCCCGGCGCAGCGCCTTCCCAAGACCAGTTTCGGCATCCCCGGAATGGGTCAGGACATCCTTGACATCCCCGGGGTCAGCAAGGGATTCGTCCGCTCCGCGGCATCTGCCGTCGAGCAGCCGGCGCAGATCTTTCGGGAAGGGGACCGTGTGCTGCACAAGAAGTTCGGCTCCGGCCAGGTCGTCGGCGCATCAGGTTCAGGCGCCGAGGCGCGGGTGACGGTCCACTTTACCGCTTACGGCGACAAGGAGTTTTCCGTCGCCATCGCGCCGATCGTCAAGGTCGAGTAGCCATGTCCGAGAAATCCTCGCGCATGCGGGAGCTTGCTGACCTGATCAACAGGGCGAGCCATCACTATTACGTCCTCGGCGAGCCCGTCATGTCCGACGCGCAGTGGGACAGATTGTATGATGAACTGCGCAGGCTGGAGGACGAAACGGGCGAGCGCCTTGCGGATTCGCCCACCCGGCGCGTCGGGGGGGAGCCGCTGCCGGCGTTCCAGCAGCGCAGGCACCTCTCCCGGCTCTGGAGCCTGGACAAGGTCCAAAGCGCGGCGGAACTGTCCGCCTGGTTTGCGCGCACCCGCGCGCTGTACGCGAAGACCCCGGGGCTGCCGCAGTTGCGGTATGCGCTGGAATACAAGTATGACGGACTGACGATCAACCTGACCTATGAGGGCGGCCTGCTCAGCCAGGCTGTCACGCGCGGGAACGGCATCACCGGGGAGATGGTGCTCCCCCAGGCAAAGACCATCCGCGGCATCCCGCTGTCCATACCCTATCAGGGGCTCATGGAGATACACGGCGAGTGCCTCATGCGCCTTTCCGTGCTTTCAAAGATCAACAAAACGGCGGAGGAACCGCTGAAGAACGCCCGCAACGCGGCCGCCGGGGCACTGAGGAACCTGGACCCCGGTGTGACCGCCTCGCGCAGGCTCGATGCGCGCTTTTATGAGATCGGCACCATCACCGATCCGCCGTACGTGGATCAGGACGGGCTGAACCGCTTCATCACCGCGAACGGCTTTCCGGCCTCGCCCATCCTGTATGCCGGGGACGAGGGCGAGGGCTTGCTCCGTGCCATCGGCGAGATCGAGGCGAAGCGGGAGACGCTGGACTTCTTGATCGACGGGGTCGTGATCAAGGTCATGGATTTTAAGACCCGGGAAGCCCTGGGCTATACGGACAAGTTTCCGCGCTGGGCCGTCGCGTACAAGTTCGCCGCGGAGGAGATGACCACCACCTTGCGGCAGGTCACCTGGGAACCGGGACGGACAGGCAAGCTGACGCCGCTTGCCCATCTGGACCCGGTCGATTTTTCCGGCGTCACGGTCAGCAAGGCCACCCTCAACAATTTCGGGGACATCGGGCGCAAGCGCCTGACCCTCGGCAGCACGGTGTGGATCCGGCGCTCCAACGACGTCATCCCCGAGATCCTCGGCAGGGTGGAGGACGGCGCGGACGGAACGCCCATCCCCAAACCGGATCGCTGCCCTTCCTGCGGGAGTGGGCTGATCGAGGAAGGGGCGCATCTCTTTTGCCCAAACCGCAGGGGATGCAAGCCGCAGGTGATCGCCCGGCTGACCCACTTCTGTTCCAGGGATGCCATGAACATCGAAAGCCTGTCTGAAAAGACGCTGGAGATCCTGTATGAACACCTGAACGTGCGAAAACCGCAGGATCTGTATCGGTTGCGGCGGGAAGACCTGGTCGGCCTGCCCGGGTTTCAGGAGAAGAAGGCGGAGAAGGTCTTGGAAGCGATCCACGTGAGCAGGGAATGCGTGCTGGATGCCTTCCTGTTCGCCCTGGGCATCCCAAACATCGGCCGCGCCACGGCGCGCGACATCGCCCTGGCGTTCGGCACGCTGGAAAGGGTTCGCGCGGCGGGGCTTGAGGAGTTGAAGGAGATCCCCGCCGTGGGCGACGTGGTGGGGGGCTCTGTCGTCGCGTTTTTCGCTGATCCGGAGAATGCCGGGATGGCTGACGCGCTGCTGGCGGCAGGCGTCGTGCCAAAGGGCATGCCAAAGCCGAACCGGCAGGAGAAACTGAGCGGACTCTTCTTTGTCATGACGGGCACGCTGTCCGGCTTCACCCGTCCGGAAGCGGAGGAGCTCATCAAGGAGAACGGCGGGACGGTGCTGTCCTCAGTCAGCCGCAAAACGAGCTATGTTCTTGCCGGCGAAAACCCCGGCAGCAAGCTGCAGAAAGCGCAGGCGCTGGGGATACCGGTCCTGGATGAGGCATCTTTCATCAGATTGTTGAACGGTCAATAACCCTTCTGATCATTGATCAGACCCGATCAGGGTATATACATCGATGGGATGATTGCCCGTTCTGTCTGTGACCGTTGTTGAAAGGGAGCCATGCTGCAGCTGAAGGATATCACCAAGGAATACGTGACCGGGTCCCGGAAGGTGTCGGCGCTGGACGGCATCAGTATTTCCTTTGACAGCGCTGAGTTTGTCGCCGTCCTGGGGCCGTCGGGATGCGGCAAGACGACGCTGCTGAACGTCATCGGCGGACTGGACCGGTATGACAGCGGGGAGCTGCTGATCTCCGGACGCAGCACCAGGGAGTATTCCGACAGGGAAATGGATGCCTACCGCAACCATTCCATCGGTTTTGTGTTCCAGTCCTACAACCTCATCCCGCACCAGAGCGTGCTGGCAAACGTCGAACTGGCCCTCACCCTCTCGGGTGTCGGCGCGGCGGAGCGCAGGCAGCGCGCAGCGGCGGCGCTGGAATCCGTCGGACTGAAGGACCAGCTGGCAAAGCGGCCCAACCAGCTCTCCGGCGGACAGATGCAGCGCGTCGCCATCGCGCGCGCCCTGGTCAACGATCCGGACATCCTTTTGGCCGACGAGCCCACGGGCGCCCTGGATTCGCACACCAGCATGCAGCTGATGGATTCCCTCAAAGTACTTGCCCGGGACCGCCTGGTCATCATGGTCACACACAACCGTGAGCTTGCCCGGAAATACGCGACGCGCATCGTCGAACTGAGCGACGGAAAAATCATCAGCGACAGCGCTCCGTCTCATCAGGAACAGGATGAAAAACCAGCGCAGCGCGGGCAGAAGACCTCCATGGGCTTCAGAACCGCGCTCCGCCTTTCGCTGAGCAACCTGATGACCAAGCGCGGCCGCACCCTGATCACGGCTTTTGCAGGCTCCATCGGGATCATCGGCATCGCTCTCATCCTGTCCATGTCAAACGGCGTGAATACCTATATCGGCAACATCCAGAAGGAGACCATGTCCTCCTACCCGATCGTGATCCAGGAAGAGGCGGTCGAGATCGGCGGGATGATGGATACGATGCGGGCATCCCGGAAGCAGCAGGAGCACGATCTTGACGCGGTGTACGCGGACGACCGGGCGACCAGGAGGATGAGCAGCTTCCAGTCCGCTGTCAGCCGCAACAACCTGAAAGCGTTCAAGGCATATCTTGGGAAGGAAGACAATCCGCTCCGCCCCTTTCTTTCTGATGTCCGGTATGGATATGACGCGCGCTTTGATGTCTATACCTATGATCCGCAGGGAGAACTGGTCAATATCAGCGGCGGCGCCGGAAGCAGCATGTCCTCGGCGTTCGCGTCTCTCCTGCCGTTCTCTGTTTCCACCCTTCATGAACTGACCCCGGCAAGCGGGGACGGGCTGGTCGGCGATGCCCTGAAGGAAAGCCACACCCTGCTGGCGGGACACTGGCCTGAAAACGCCGGGGAAGCAGTCCTGATCCTGGACAGCAGAAACGAGATCTCCGACATGGTGCTCTACCAGCTGGGCATCCTGCCGCAGCAGGAACTGCGTTCCCTGATGCAGGGAGAAAAAGTCCCGATGGAAAGCGCGCGCAAGTGGTCCTACGGGGAGCTGCTGGGACGGGAGTACCTTGTCCTGACATACAGCGATTATTATCTGCCGAATGAGCAGGGAAAGTATCTCGATAAACGCAATGACCGGGCATCGCTGAACGGTTTGCTTGAGAAAGCGCCCAGGCTGACCGTCTCCGGCATCGTCCGCCCCGATGGCAGCGCTGATTTTTCAAACGGCGGGCTGGCCTATACGCGCGCCCTGACAGATCTGGTGATCAAAAGGACCCTTGAAAGTCCAGTTGTCACGGCGCAGCTTCAGGACCCGAATCACAGCGTCCTCAACGGGCTTGCCTTTTCTCCGTCGGATGAAGAAGACAAGGCTCAGAACGCGCGGCAGTACCTGGCAGGGCTTGATGATAAGGCGAAAGCGGAGTTCGCTTATCAAGCGCTACGCTTCTTTACGGGCGGCCTGATGGATGAAGAACAAACGGAGAACACGCAAAAGGAAAGCTCATTCGGCCTCCCGCGCGGAATGTCCCCGGGGAGCCTGCTGGCCATGATGCAGGCTTTTTCAGGTGCTGGCAATGAAGCGCGGTCAGGTGACAGCGAAGAAAACCTCGAATCATCCGCCGCTGCGCTGTCCGGATTTTCGCAGGACGCGCTGGCAAAAATGGATGACACGCAGCTGGCGGGCCTTTTGGATCGCTTTGTCTCATCCGCGGATGACGCAATGCTGGCGATGCTGTATGACGGCGTCATCGCGCAGGATACGGTCACGCTGGATGAAACGATGAATGAGCTTGGCGTCGTGGACCTTGACATGCCGTCCTCCATTTCGCTTTACTTCGAGTCCTTTGAGGACAAGGAAAAGGCGGCGCTGCTGATTTCTGAGTACAACCGGACTGCCGCGGAAGGCGACCGCATCGTGTACACCGATTACGTCGCCCTTCTGATCAGTTCCGTCACCACCATCATCAATGTCATCTCCTACGTGCTCATCGCCTTTGTCGCCGTTTCCCTTGTGGTTTCGTCCATCATGATCGGCATCATCACCTATATCTCTGTCCTTGAACGCGTCAAGGAGATCGGCATCCTGCGCGCGCTGGGCGCGTCAAAGAAGGACGTCAAGAGGGTCTTTACGGCGGAAGCCTTCATCATCGGGCTGGCCGCGGGCTTCCTGGGTGTGATGATCTCCGCCCTGCTGATCATCCCGATCAACAGCATCATCCACCGCCTTGCCAATGAGACGGATATCAACGCCATCCTGCCGCTGGGCGGCGTCCTGGCGCTGGTGGCCATCAGCGCGCTGCTGTCCCTGCTGGCCGGTTTCCTTCCGGCGCGCTTTGCCGCGAAAAAGGACCCTGTGGAAGCCCTGCGCACCGAATAGAGAACACATAAGGGATATGAAACAACCGCCGTCTGCTCTCACAATCGGCGGTTTCCATGATGAGGGCTCAAAGCGAGCATCGGCGCTATTTCATGCGCTCTTCCTTCTCCATCACCGCTCTGACCGCTTCATGCACCGCGTGTTCAAAGCCCAGTTCCGCCAGCTTGTGCATCCCCTCGATGGTGGTGCCGCCCGGCGAAGTCACCTGGTCGATCAGGGCCCTGGGGTGTTCGCCCGATTCCATGACCAGTTTCGCGCTCCCGAACAGCATCGCGCAGGCAGCCTGCTGGGCAAGGGGACGGGGGAGGCCTGCCTGAATGCCGGCAGTGGCCAGCGCGTCGATGAAGGCATAGGCGAACGCGGGCCCTGCCCCCGCGATGGCCGAGAAGGCGGAGAGCCTGCTTTCCTGCAGGACGCTGACGCTGCCGACGGCATCAAAGATCGCGGCGGCGGTCTGGAGCTGTTCATCAGAAACCTGCCCGTTTGGACAAAGGGCGGTCATGGACGCGCCTGCTTTCGCGTTGATGTTCGGCATGACGCGGACCAGGGCTGTCTTCTCTCCAAGGCGACTTGCGAAATACTCCGTTGTTTTTCCGGCGGCGATAGAGAGGATGAGCTGGCCGGGATTCAGGCATGGTTTGATCTGGCTGAGCAGGTCATCCATGCCCTGGGGCTTGATCGCCAGGATCAGCGGCGAACTGCTTGAAGCCGCTTCACAGGCGTCCTTCGCGGTCTGGACCTGGTAATCCCTGAAAAACGATTCCCGCTTGTGCGCATCGAGGTCAAAGCCGATGATGCCGGTTTTGCCGAATTGACTGCTGTTCCGCAGGCCTTTGATGATCGCGCCCGCCATGTTGCCCAGGCCGATAAATCCGATGGTCATCTTCTCACCTGATCTGTCCGGTCCCCCGGACGATGTATTTGTAGCTGGTCAGCTCGTTAAGCCCGACGGGCCCCCTCGCGTGCAGCTTCTGGGTCGAGATGCCGATCTCCGCCCCGAAGCCGAACTCCCCGCCGTCGGTGAACCTGGTGGACGCGTTGTGATAGACTGCCGCCGCGTCGACTGCCGTGAGGAAAACTTCCGCCGTTTCTTTATTTTCCGTAACAATGGCTTCGCTGTGCCCGGTCCCGTACAGGCGGATATGCTCCATGGCCTCCTGCATGCTGTCCACGACCTTGACGGCCAGGGTCAGGCCGAGGTACTCCCTGCCCCAGTCGCTCTCATCCGCCTGTTCCGCCTGGGGCAGGATCGCCCTTGCCCGCGGATCCGCCCGCAGGACGACCTGATGGCTCATCAGCCTCTGCGCGATCAGGGGCAGCGCTTTCTGCGCGGCGTCCCGGTGGATGAGGATGCACTCACAGGCGTTGCACACCGAGGGGCGGGATGTCTTGGCGTTATAGATCACCTCGGCCGCCATCTGCGCGTCGGCGTCCCTGTCGACGTAGATATGGCACACGCCCTCCCCGGTCCTCAGCACGGGGACGCGAGCGTTCTCCACAACGTTCCGTATAAGCCCCTTCCCGCCCCTGGGGATCAGCAGATCGACAGTATCCGTCATCTTCATCAGGGCCTCCGCGCCCCCGCGGCCCGGATCATCCAGCAGCTGCGCGCAGTCTTCCGGCAATCCGGAATCCGTTAGTGCCGCTCGCAGCACCCGGGCGATGAAGCGGTTGCTGCTGAGCGCTTCCCGGCCGCCCCGCAGGATGCAGGCGTTTCCGGAACGGATGCAAAGCCCGGCTGAATCGGCCGTCACGTTCGGCCGGGACTCATAGATCACTGCGATCACGCCGATGGGAACGGAAACGCGGGTGATGTTCAGCCCGTTTGGCCGTTGATCTTCTCTCAGGATCCTGCCCAGCGGATCGGGCAGACCGGCAAGCGAGGCCACGCCCTCCGCCATCGCCTTCACACGCCCCTCAGTCAGGCTCAGCCGGTCCAGCATGGCATCCGACATGCCGGAGGCACGGGCCTTTTCAAGGTCTTCCTGATTGTGCGCGATCAGCTCGCCGGCACGCTCTTTGAGCCCCTTGGCCATCATTTCCATCGCCTGCCTGCGCTGGCTGTCCGTGCTGAGGGCCAGCAGACAGGCCGCGGCCTTCGCCCGCTGTCCATATTCTTCAAACATCGTTTTTCTCCGCCAAAAACCAGGTCCCGGTCGGACGCCCTTCCAGCACCCGGTAGATGTTGTCGACCGGGCGGCCGTTGATGACGTAGGTGTCGATCCCCGCTTTTACCGCAATCTTCGCGGCCTGCAGCTTGGTCACCATCCCGCCCGTGCCCAGATCAGAGCCGGATGTCTCAGCCAGCAGGGAAAGTTCGGGCGTGATTTTCTCGACCTGTGTGATCAGTTTCGCCTGCGGATTCGTCTTCGGGTTGCCATGATAGAGGCCTTCTGTGTCCGTCAGGATGATCAGCTTGTCCGCGCGGATCAGGCTGGCTACGATGGCGGACAGGCTGTCGTTGTCGCCGTAGACGATCTCGTCCACCGCGACCGCGTCGTTTTCATTGATGATGGGCAGCACCTGATACTGGAACAGGCGGTCAAACACGTTGACCAGGTTGCGGTGCCGCTCGGGGTCTTCCACGTCGCCCTTTGTGATCAAGAGCTGCCCGATCACACAGCCGTAATCTGAGAACATCTTGTCATAGAGGTACATCAGCTCGCATTGGCCGACCGTCGCCGCGGCCTGTTTGCCGGTCGTGTCCCTTGGCCTTGTGGTCATGCCAAGTTTTCCCATGCCCACTCCGATCGCCCCGCTGGTCACCAGCACCACCTGAATGCCCATGTTCATCATGTCCGCCAGCACGCGCGTCAGCGCGTCCAGTTCGCGGAAATTGATGCCGCCGCCGGCATATGCCAGGGTAGAAGTACCTACCTTGACAACGACTCTGCTCTTTTTCTCCGGCATGCCCAGTCTCCTTCCCATTGGCGGGATTCACCGCCATGCTATCATCTGGTACGGTTTTGTCAAGGCGCGGCTTGAAACGGCCGTAGTAAAAACCCGCAGACGGGCTGCCTGCGGGTTTTCGGGCCATCCTTGGATTACTTGATTTCGACGGTCGCGCCGACTTCCTCAAACTGCTTCTTGATCTTCTCGGCTTCGGCCTTGGGCAGGCCTTCCTTGACGGTCTTGGGCACGGACTCGACGAAGTCCTTGGCTTCCTTCAGGCCCAGGCCGGCGACGACTTCGCGGACGACCTTGATGACCTTGATCTTCTCGGCGCCGGCGTTGGTCAGCACGACGTCAAACTCTGTCTTCTCCTCGGCGGGGGCGGCGGCGGCGGCAGCGGCGGGGGCGGCTGCGGCGACGGGGGCGGCTGCGGATACGCCGAACTTCTCTTCAAGGGCCTTCACCAGCTCGGCCAGCTCCAGTACGGTCATGGACTCGATCGCGCTCAGGATCTCTTCACGTTTCATGGGTCATTCCTCCATTTTATAATGTGATAGGTGATGTGGTGCGGTTCAGTGACTGGCTTCCTTCTGTTTGCGGACCGCGTCGACCGCGAACACGAGGGAGCGCAGGGTCGCGCTCAGGACGCCGACGAAGTTGGTGATCGGTGCGTTCAGGCTGCCCATCATCTTGGCGACGAGCACTTCGCGCGGCGGCAGCTTGGACAGGGCGACGACGGCATTCGCGTCGACTGCTTTGCCTTCAAGCAGCCCGGCCTTGATGGTCATCTTGTCAGATTTGCTCTGATCGATGAAGTCACAGATGATCTTCGCGGGGGCGACTTCATCCTTCATTCCGAAGGCGAAGGCAGACGGACCGGCCAGGTACTGATCCAGTTCCTTGATGCCCGCGTCGGACAGCGCGCGGTGGACCAGGGAGTTCTTGAGCACCACGTAGTCGACCCCTGCTTCGCGGAACTTGACGCGCAGCGCGGTGATCTCCTCCACCGTAATGCCTTTGAAGTCCACCATCACCATGCTCTTTGAACGGCTGAGCCTGTCGGAGATTTCCGATACCTTCTGGATCTTCGCTTCCATGTTCTTGTTGATCGCATGCTTCATGTTGTTGTTTCACCTCTCTCCAGGGCTGAATTAAGAAAACCCCTGTGCAGATGGCACAAGGGCAAAAATCTCTGCTCTCGCACCTCGGCGGGCGGCTTTCGCCGTTATGCGCTCACGCGCGGCCTGCTGTCTCCGGCACTGGCTTTCAATAGCCGATGGACAACATACCACACCGCCGGCTGCCTGTCAAGCCCGC
>CAZVSG010000006.1:0-36628 GCA_964629345.1 uncultured Christensenella sp.
TCTTATCTGAGGCACGACTCTGCTTTCGCGCTCAATGTATATAAGGTACGTCGTTTCATTGACAAAACACCCTTCCTGCGTCATAATACCGCCCGTACCTTGCCGGTGTGGTGGAATGGCAGACACAGCAGACTCAAAATCTGCCGCCCTCAAAAGCATGTCGGTTCAAGTCCGACCACCGGCACCACGTCGTCGCGGACTTCGCTTTGTTTGCGGCGGCTTTTTTATTTCATTCAAGAACCAGCCCTTACACGCTCCGTTGCTTCCCCATCTCCCCGAAAAATCTGAGGTTTCTCATGGGTTGGGAACGGAGACTGTGAGATCGCCTGTTCTGCCAGTCAATATGAAAAACACAGGCGCGCATCCCCTGCGTTTCTCCACCTCCTGTGATTCATGTGTTTCCCAAAAAGCGGCGCTGCCACAGAAACACCAGAACAATAAGTACTGATATATTTTGTCTCATGGAAACGCTCTCCTTATTATCAAATGGTTTGGTTTCAAAGACTTTTAGACGCTGGATGAACCTGGCTCTGCGGTGGAAGGACATGCATCTTAACTCATTCATTCAGTAGAGTATTTACGTCTCCTTTACAGCAGTTTGGTGCCTGAGGATGGCTCATGAGGTATTCGGCTTGTCCCCAGCGCCTGAATCACCGCGGGCATCCGGTTATCCAATCCATCCGGTATGAGCAGGACGATGGTCTCTGTCAGCGGGGCCGGTATGGATTGCGCTGTGTACTCAATTGTCAGTTTTCCCATTTTACCGGGCATGGTTGATGGTTCATATTCCAGGCCCGTGATGCCGGTTCCAGGCATGTCCCATGCATGGAAAGAACCTTCCAGGAACGCGCCTCCCCTTCCCAGAATGACCTCTTCACCGCCTCTTTTCAATTTGCGCACGCGGTAAGCGGTGATCACCCAGGCAGCCAGCGTCAGGAAAGCACCCAGTCCCAGGCAAATGGCGATCATTGTCAGTTTTTCTTCCACAAAGAAGGGAAGGATGATGGCGAACAGGATGCAGAAGAACAGCATCACAAACAACAGCGCCTTGTTCTTCGACTTGAGCTCTTCGATATTCTTTTCGATATGCGCTTTGTGTGCTTCAGCCTTAAGGGTATAGCGCAGCAACGGTTCTTCACGCAGCAGGTTCCTGTACCTCTTTTCTATCGCCCAGTACATCGCGAAAATCACAGCGGCGACGATCAGGAACAGCAGCCCGAAGGCAGCGAGGGCGTAGTTGTTCATACTGGGGTCATCACCGCGGAGAAATCCCAGGGCCATCAGAATGATGCCCGCCAGCAGGAACACGCCCGCAGTGATAAAGGGGATCGTGTGCAGCCGTTCTTTTCGCATGGATCATTCTCCTTCATGCCTTCAGCTTGATTAGTCTTGGGGTTGCACGCAGGTTCTGCCATTTGATGTTCTTTTCCTTACGATATTCCCTTCACCTAAGATCGCAAGAGGGTTCCTGTCAGGTGTCCTGCCTGGGCGTACTACTTGAAGCGTGTCAGGACGGCGGAATATGCGAAATCTATATCAAGGCTGATACCGATTACATCGCCACTTGAAGTGCTGAGCACGCCGAATCTTCCTTCCTTGCCCGTGGGCACTTGGCCTTCAGGGATGCCTACAAGCTCTACGAAGGAGTTTTCGCCATCCGGGATGATCCGACCGTAGGCTTGCGCTTCCTTACACTCCAGGAATTCGCTGGTCAGACTCAAGGAAAAGTTGTACACTCCATCCCCGGGTCTGATATCGATGGAAATGCTGCCTTCATAACCTGGAATGAGGGGATAACTCTCCTTCCCCTGCCAGGAGCCAATGATACTGCCGGCAACCGGCGCAAGCGTGGCTTTGGGCGCTTCCAGCCGGAGCGTGGTCACGGGCGTCTCCAGTTTGAACGTCACCGTCTGGGTCTCCCGACCTGTCGCGGTACTGGACGTGAACACCATCGTTTTTGGAGAGCCAATCGATATCCAATGAAACATGGTGCATCGGAAAATGGTGTTCGAATTCCGTTCAGCCTTGATGTTGTAATCCATCGGAATCAAGTGACTCCGGTCATTGACCAGCCTGAAGGGTTTCGTCGTGAGGCTGCCGAAAGAGATAACCGCATCGCCGCGTGCGAAACGCGACTCATCGAACTTCATCCCTTTGATCTCCATGTCAGGGTCGATAGCTTCAAAGCGGATTTCCTGGTTTAATTCCGGCAGCAGCTTCACACGCAACTCGTTCAGCAGCTTTCCTGCGATATCGTTGTGGATGCGTTCGACCATCTGCTGCAGGAGCGGCTGCATGGAGTTCATGAGTCTTTTCCGGAAGTTCTCTTTGTATTGCTTGATAACCTCGGCACTTGGATAAGACAGTTTCCAAGGCGCTTGTTTGACTTGCCCAGTAGCGCTATCCCAAATCTTCTTTGCATAGTATTCTTGAATGCGCCCTTCACTTTCATTCCAGAACACATTGCAGTAGTCGTCAAGAAACTGATTGTATGCTTTAAGCATCTCACCGGGTTGCTCAGCATACTTTCGGTAGATTGCATCGATGGCTGCCGCACATCCTTTTCCGCCCAGGTCCAGGCGAACACATCCATCCCAATCCTGTTCAAACCAAATCACCCGCAAATCATTCAATGAAAACTGCGCATCGTGTCGGTTGAAATAATGGTAGGTGTACTCTGCCCATTCATCGGGTTCTGAGGTCGCCCACTGGTATGCCTCATCAAGTTGTCCTGCGATGAAAAAGCCCAGCGCCCCAAAGGCGAGCGGCAGGGAACCTGTGTAAATGGAGGAGATCGCGAGGGCCGATTCCGCGACGTCCAGGGCGTTGTCCCTGAAGATGGCAGACGCATTGACGCCGCGGTACGCCTGATAACTGATTCTGGCCATCGTCATGAAAGCGCCGATGCCGGTGAAGACCGGGTTGAGACGAGCCCATTTGGCTTCTGTAAAAACCCCGACGAATGGGGTCAATTTCAAGTCGGTGTCGACCGCGTACCCTGCGCCGCCCAGAATGTTCATTATCCACCAGGCGCCTCTGGACCGCGCGTCGTCAAGCGGGATGTCCGCTAAGCTCAGAAATCTCCGTAGAGCAGCCAGATCGTCAGCCTTGGCGAGATAGGCGTTGATGTCGCCATTGCTCACGATGACGGGGGTCAGGGGTCCCTTGTATTCGTCGGCATAGGAGAAGAGGGGTTCTGTGACCGGTGTCCCGGTCGTTTCAAACTTGCCAAGTTGATGGGATCCCAGGACAGGCGTCCCCGTCGCCTGGCAGACGGCTACATCGGAAAAATGGTCCGTCAGGAAAGTGATCGTCCCCGAGTCCGTGTCGCGGGTACAAGGAACCAACTGCCATTCAGCCAGTCCTTCGTCGTAATACTGGATGAAGGCTGCCTTTTCCGCAGAGGCAGAACAGGGCAGCGTGACGCTGACCGGGGTCAGGAACTCCGTCCGGGCCCCCTTCTTGTCACTCAAGTTCAGCTCATAGACCGTAGCCATGACCCCCTTCTCAAACGGTTGGGGAGGATAGGTCTTCACCTCCAGCACGCTGTCCTCGCTGATGTTCCACTTGCCGAAGTCGACACGGATACTTCCCTCCAGCGTCGCGGCGGGGGCGTCGGGCGTGATGGCGGCCCGCGCGGTCCGTTCCGCTGTTCCCTCAGGCGGTTTGGCGGCCAGGATTCCACCTAAATAGTCCAGGTATGCAAATACTCCGGCGCCATAGTCCCCCGCGCTCAGAAAAGGCTGGATCACAGCATTCAGTTCGTCCTCGCCGCGATCGGAGAGAAAGGTAACACCCGATCCCCTGGCAGCTTCATAGTATTCCATCAGCGCGGTGCTGATGCAGAAGATGACCCCGTCCGGGTAATCCTCAGGCGACCTGAGTTTATCGTAATAGTCCGCAACGAACTCATTGAAAGGTCTGTCGATCATCTCACGGGTGGTCAGGATGACGCTGTCAAAGCCGTGCTGATGGTACAAGCCCTGCATCAAGCGCTCCATCCTGTCCGACTCATCCGCGGAAAACAGTCCGGCCTTGTCAAATACGTGCCGCAATGATGCGCGCGAGTCCGGCTTCTCTGTGTATCGCCCATCCGCGAAGTCCGGGCTCTGCGGCACGGTCATCAGGTTCTGCCATCCCGATACATCGCACTGCCCGTAGCTATTGTCCCCGTCAGCGAAGGCCGTGCCGTCCCGCCGGAGCCCCACTGAGTGGTTTCCGTCCGGGTCCCGGTCCACTGCGATGAGGTTGGACCACCGCTCGTCCGCGCCGATCACCGCGCCGTCCAAGCCCAAGCCGAGGCAGTAGCCTGCTGCACTGCAGACGGACGCCAGCCCGCGCCAATCGTCCACTGGCATGGGCTCCCGGTAATAGTTGATCCCCGCGGTTACAGCGGTCCCATCGTCCCTCAGGCCGATCGAATAAAACCCTCCGGCGGCGATTGCGCGGATGCCTGACCAGCCCCCCACGTCCATCCTGCCGCTGCGGTCCATGTACCCGTTTGATCCCGCGGCTGTGACAGTGCCGTCCGCGCGCAAGCCCAGCGTGTAGCCATTGCCTGCGGAGACAGCCACGATGTCTGTCCATTCAGCGACATTGCATTGTCCGCCATCATTGCTGCCGCAGGCCAGGACGGTGCCGTCCCGCCTGAGGCCGACGCAATGATTGCTGCCCGCTGAGATTGCGGCGATGTCCGTCCAGCCGTCCACATCGCCCTGGCCGTAGTCCCTGATGCCGGCGTACAGCACCGTGCCGTCGCGTCTGAGCGCTATGGTCTTGTTGTCACCGGCTGACACCGCGATGACCTCCGTCCACCCGTTCACGTCGCACTGGGCAGGACTGTACCATTGTGTGTCGTTACGGCCGGCGGCCGCTACGGTGCCGTCCGCTCGGACTGCCACAGTATGATCGTTTCCAGCGCTGATGAGCTGCTGCGGGCTGATGCAGTCCCGCCAGGTCAATCTCTGCGATGCCCCTGCCGGCAATACCACGGAGCAAAGAACAATGGCCATCAGGAATGACACACAACGCTTCATATGCTTCACTTGCTCCTCCGTCCCTGAAGGATGCCGGGTCAATCAAGCGATCGTCTTTCAGTGTTTTGTAAACTTGAGTTCCAGTTTTACATACTTAACGGGAATCCATCCAAATCCCTTCTGAACCCTGTTTGCCTGTACATCTGTTTTTTAGCCGTGCAGCCGCACTCTGCGATGTAGTCATCACAGTATGTTCTCGTGTAAAAACAAAGGAAACCGACAGGCCGTTCAACAGTGCCCGCAATTTCCCCATCTTTCCCGGCGAGTACCCGTTCATTGATCGAACCGCCCGCAGCGGCTGGAATGTGTCCGTCCGTCATCTGCTGCAGGAATACCAGGCTTTCCTGCTCTGTTGAGAAAATTATAACACCTTGAAGCGAGAGCGTAAAGAAAGGTACTGTCAAAACGAATTGAGGAACCAGGAGCAGCAAGCATGTACTATGATGATTGGAAGAATGTATCCGTCACAGATCCGTATGAATGGAACACTGACACATATTTGGACGGGAGCGAATACGCGGGAATCCTTCAATGCGGATTACCGGTTCGTGACCGCCCGGATCCGGCTCAACGGGCAAAATGAGATCCTGTATAGGGAACACGTCCATGCCCTGTGGAGATGATACAGGAGACAGCCAAAGCCTGGCATCGCTGCTTCATTCCATCTCAAAGCAGAAATCCCGGGATCATCCGCCGGTTTGCTCCTGTCATTGTTGTTGTCAAGACACCTCAATGGATTTCCGGGATCAGCCCCCCGCAAGGCGTCTCATATATAGAACATCGGTGCGATGTCCGCTTTATGCTTTTCTGATTCGGCAAGCAGATCGTTGAGCGTGATGCTCTTCAGTGTGTCTTTCACAGATGTATCCAAAACCTCAAAGGCGGATATCCGCATGGCCTTTTCGATCTCCGGGGCTTTTTCCGCGACCGTTTTCTCGGTCTGCTCAAACAAAGCGCTTTCAACGGAGGACAGAACATCCTTTACGGTGATCTGATCCGGCGTTCGCGTGAGCTGATAACCACCCTGCGCGCCTTTGACGGAATTGACAAGCCCTCCGCGCTTCAGCAGCGAGAATGCCTGTTCAAGGTAGATTTTTGAGATGCCCAATTTCTCGGCAATGCTGATGACCGTAACGTTCTCGCCGCGATGGTGCTGCTGCGCCATCACGATGACAGCGGCAAGCGCATACCGGCCTCTGCTGGATATTCTCATACCCGTTGCTCCATTTCATACCATATTGGTATGAATTCATAGTACGACGAAGCCTCTGTTCTGTCAATCCTGTTTATTCATATATTTTTTATATGTATTTCCCGCGGATCTGCTTGAAATCCATTCGTTATGGTATATTATGGTATGCATATCTGATTTGAAGGAGTTAGTGAAATGTCAAGAGTGTACAAGAGCCTCACCGATCTGATCGGCCGTACTCCCCTGCTGGAGCTGTCAAACTATGAAAAGAAAAACAGCCTGAAAGCGACCGTGCTGGCAAAGCTGGAGTATTTCAATCCTGCCGGCAGCGTGAAGGACAGGATCGCCAAAGCGATGATCGAGGATGCCGAGGCCAGGGGGCTTCTGAAGCCCGGTTCAGTCATCATCGAGCCGACCAGCGGCAACACCGGCATCGGGCTCGCGTCCGTCGCCGCCGCCAAAGGCTACAGGGTCATCCTCGCCATGCCGGAAACCATGAGCGTTGAACGCAGAAGCCTGCTGAAAGCCTATGGCGCGGAGCTGGTGCTGACAGAAGGCGCCAAGGGAATGAAAGGCGCGATCGCCAAGGCTGAGGAATTGGCACAGGAGACGCCGGGCGCTTTTATCCCGGGGCAGTTCGTGAATCCCGCCAATCCCGCCGTCCATAAAGCAACGACCGGACCTGAGATCTGGGAGGATACCGAAGGCATCGTGGACATCTTCGTGGCCGGCATCGGCACGGGGGGAACCATCACAGGCGTCGGCGAATACCTGAAGTCCAAAAACCCGGGGATCAGGATCGTCGCCGTCGAGCCCAATGACTCCCCTATCCTCTCCGAGGGCAGAGCGGGACCGCACAAGATCCAGGGGATCGGAGCGGGTTTCGTTCCGCAGGTGCTCAATACGTCCATCTATGACGAGATCATCAGGGTGAAGAATGAGGACGCTTTCGCGATCGGCAGAGAGCTGTCAAAAACCGAAGGCCTGCTTGTCGGCATTTCTTCAGGCGCGGCCGCATGGGCTGCGAGCGAGGTGGCAAAGAGGCCGGAGAACGCGGGAAAGACCATCGTTGTCCTGCTGCCGGATACCGGCGAGCGTTATCTGTCAACCGCCCTGTTCGCTGAAAGCTGAACCAAAGCCCACTCCCTGTCAAGTTCCCCCTGCCCGCCGTCCGGCCATCGGACGGCGGATTTTTTGCATTTTTGATCATCCATATAATTTCGATACATTTCCCTGTTAGGATGCCGCCAAGGTGCTGAAGCGGGGCATATCCGCTGATGCCGCAAGGAGGAAAGATGATGTCAGTATGGCTGAAAATCAAGAATTCTTTCAAGAATTATCTGCAGAAATTGGAGAATGCGAACAAGGAGGCTTTTAGGGCGCGACCGCTTGCCTGCTGTTCGCTCAACAGGCCGATAGCTCCAATTAAAAGCAGATAATGCGCGGATCAACAGTATCTGACGGAAGACCAGATCCAAGCTTTGTCGACATCTTGTCCTGATGACCAGGGAATCAGCACTTAAAGGAGGCACCGTCCGGCCATGAAATCAAAATTGATGAAGAAGATCCTGCGCATCGGCGGCATGACCTGTGTGAGCTGTCAGAATAAAATCGAAAGGAAGCTGCGCAGTACCGCAGGCATAGAAAGCGCAACCGTCAGTTACAGCAAGGGAACGGCGGAAGTCGATTTTGACACCGACCTGATCTCACTCAGGGAGATCGAGGCTGTCATTGGAGCCCTTGACTACGAGGTACTGGCTGAAGAGAAGCCCGCGTCAAACGGAAAACGCGCTGTGGCCATTCTTATCATCGTATTGGCTGTTTTTCTGCTGGCGCGTCAGTTTGGGCTGATGGATATCTTTAACTTATTCCCCACCGCTGAGGCTGGAATGGGATACGGCATGCTCTTTGTCATAGGGCTTCTCACATCAGTCCATTGCGTGGCAATGTGCGGCGGGATCAATTTGTCGCAGTGCATTCCTCAGGCTGCAATGGATGGCTCTGCCCGGAAGTCAGCCGCCCTGCGGCCAAGCTTCCTCTACAACCTGGGACGGGTGATCTCCTACACAGTCATCGGCGGCATCGTGGGCGCGCTGGGTTCCGTCATCAGTTTTACCGGCGCGATGCGGGGGGCCGTACAGATCATTGCCGGCGTTTTCATGGTGATCATGGGCGTCAGCATGCTGGGACTGTTTCCGGGCCTGAAGAAGTTTGTCCCGCGGATGCCGCGCATCTTCTCCCGCAGGATCAACGACGGGAAAGGCAGGAGCAGCAGCCCGCTCATCGTCGGCCTGCTCAACGGTCTGATGCCCTGCGGCCCTTTGCAGGCGATGCAGATCTATGCCCTCTCCACCGGCAGCCCCGTCAGGGGCGCCCTCTCCATGCTCCTGTTCAGCCTCGGCACAGTACCGCTGATGTTCGCGCTGGGGGCGCTGAGTTCCCTGCTTTCAAGGCGGTTCACTCACAGGGTCATGACGGTTGGCGCGGCGCTGGTGGTCATACTCGGTATCACGATGTTCTCCCAGGGGTGGACCCTCTCGGGTCTTTCTGTGCTGCCGCTCAAAATCGGCGCCGGCACGCAGTCGGTCGCGTCGGCCGAGCCGGATGCGGCCATTGATGACGGGTATCAGATCATCAACAGCACGCTTTCTCCAAACCGTTACCCTGCGATCACGGTCGTCGCAGGCACCCCGGTCAGGTGGATCATCGACGCGCCGAAGGGCAGCATCAACGGCTGCAACGACACGATGATCATCCCGGAATATGACGTAGAGTACGCGTTCAAAACCGGAGAAAACGTCATTGAGTTCACGCCGGATAAGGCAGGAGTTTTCCAGTACAGCTGCTGGATGGGCATGATCAGGAGCACCATCACCGTTGTCGAGACTGCTGCTGAAGCAAAAGCCGCTCAGGATCCGGTGCCGGCAAACGTGACGATCCCGACGGAAACGCTTGCCGTGGCAAGCATCGAAGGTGGCGTTCAGCGGATCGCGACCGAGCTGACGGACGGCGGCTTCATCCCGGCTGTCGTGGTCGCCCAGGCGGGCGTCAGGACCGAATGGACGATCACATCATCCCGCAAGGAGAACACGGCGCTTCTCGTTCCTGTTTACAGGGTACAGATCCCACTGGGCCAGGGGAGCAATCCGCTGCAGGTCATACCGGGCGAAAGTTTCGACTTCTCGACCGGGGACAACGCGTTTTATGGATACTTCAAGGTGGTGGATGATCTGAGCGCGATCGACAGCGAAGCGATCAGAAACGAAGTTGCGGCTTTCCGGACGCTGATATGGCCGCCGGCAACGTTTCAGAAGCCGTAAATGATCCAGGGATTTGACCCTCAGGAATGTTTGATGTTTCAACCGATCTGAGCGTATGACGTTCCCTTCACATCCGGTTGCATGGAACAGCTGATCTCAAGGCCGTTGTCCGTCATGTACCCGGCGCCCCAGTCATACATCGCGCTGAGGATGGGCTGCAGGCTTCTGCCCAGACCGGTCAGGGAATACTCGACCTTCGGGGGAACGACCGGAAACACCTCCCGGGAGATCAGCTGGTCGCTTTCCAGTTCCCGAAGCTGCTGCGTCAGCATCTTGGGCGTGGCCTGGGGGATCAGTTTCTGGAGCTTGCCGTGGCGCAGGGCCCCGCTGATCAGGTGCCACAGGATCAGGGCCTTGTACTTGCCGCCGATCAGGCGAAGCGTCGTGTCAACGGGGCAGTTGAGGCCGGAGCAGTCACAGTTCATGTCATCGTCTCCTTTGATACTATCCCGCTGGATAGTATAGCACATTTTAGTGCGTACTTGCACAACTGTTGGTTTGGGCCTATTAGTAAAGAAGGGGTTGCAGCCCATCAGGGGCATGGCAGATCCCCGGAGAGTGAGAGGTCTCAAAGTGGAGAGTCAAGTATTGGGCATCAGGGGCATGACCTGCGCGGCATGTGCCCAGCGGATCGAAAAGACAGTCCGCAAGCTGCCCGGCATTGGGCAGGCTTCGGTGAACCTGGCCAGCGAGAAGCTGTTTGTGGAGTATGACGCGGACAGCCTGCAGTTATCCCAGATCAAGGAAGCCGTCAGCAAGATCGGTTATGAAGTTGTGGAAAAGACGGATGCGAGCAAAGTAACGATCCCCATCGGCGGGATGACCTGCGCGTCCTGCGCCCAGCGCATCGAGAAGGTCGTCGGAAAACTGGACGGCATCGATAGCGTGTCAGTCAACCTTGCCACTGAGAAGGCGACAGTTTCCTATCATCCGCAGTCGGTTCGCCTGTCCGCCATCAAGCAGGCCATTGAGAAGATCGGCTACAAGGCGCTGGAGGGATCCAAAACTGACGCGGCCGACGAGGACAGGGCGCGCAAGCAGAAGGAAATCAGGACGCTCTGGACAAAGTTTATCGTATCCGCCGTGTTTTCCCTGCCGCTTCTGTATATCGCGATGGCACCGATGATCACCTTTGTGCGGCTGCCTTTCCCTGGCGGGCTTGATCCGATGCGGTACCCGCTGATCTACGCGCTTGCGGAACTGCTGCTGGTCGTCCCGGTCATCGGCGTGGGATACAGGTTTTATACGGTCGGTTTCAAGGCATTGATCCAAAGAAGCCCCAACATGGATTCGCTCATCGCCGTGGGCACGACAGCCGCCGTCCTGTACAGCCTCTACAATACCTGGCAGATCACGCAGGGGGTCTTCAGCGCGGTCGATGCCCTCTATTATGAGACGGCTGGCGTCATCATCACCCTGATCCTGCTGGGCAAATCGCTGGAAGCCGTATCGAAGGGGCGCACGAGCGAAGCGATCAAAAAGCTGATGGGTCTGGCGCCCAAGACGGCGATCATCATCCAGGATGGCGCGGAGAAAGAGATCCCCATCGATGAAGTGGAGATCGGAGATATCATCGTCGTAAAGCCCGGCGCCAAGATCCCCGTGGACGGGACAGTTCTGGAGGGCCATACGGCCATTGATGAATCCATGCTGACAGGCGAAAGCATGCCGGTTGACAAGAAAGCCGGGGACAGTGTATACGCCGCTTCGCTCAACGCCAACGGCACCATCCGCTTCCGCGCTGACAAGATCGGCAGCGATACCGCCCTGGCGCGCATCATCAAGCTGGTGGAGGACGCGCAGGGGTCCAAAGCCCCGATCGCCAAGATGGCGGACATCGTATCCGGCTATTTTGTGCCCATCGTCTGTGTCATCGCTTTGGCTGCGGGGATCGCATGGTTCATCGCGACGCACGACGTGGCGTTTGCGCTTTCCATTTTCATCTCGGTGCTGGTCATCGCCTGCCCCTGCGCGCTTGGGCTTGCGACGCCTACCGCCATCATGGTAGGAACGGGCAAAGGCGCGGAGAACGGGATCCTCATCAAGGGCGGAGAGGCGCTTGAAACGGCACATAAAATCAACACCATCGTATTTGACAAGACCGGAACCATCACCCAGGGCAAACCGTCCGTGACAGATATCCTCACAGCGAGGGGCGTGTCCGAAGAGCACCTTCTGCGGATCACGGCAGCGGCCGAAAAGGGTTCCGAACACCCCCTCGGGCAGGCGATCGTGAAGGAAGCGGAGGACAGGGGGTTTGAGATTCCAAAGGCGGATGGTTTTAGAGCGCTGCCGGGACGCGGGATCGAGGCGCAAATCGCCGGCGGGGTTGTCCTTGCAGGGAACCGCATGCTGATGGACGAACGCGGCATAACGATGCATGAGCTGGAGGAGGCGTCTGACCGGCTCGCGTCTGAGGGCAAGACTCCCATGTACGCAGCGCTTGACGGCAAACTGGCCGGCATCATCGCAGTGGCCGATACTGTCAAGGGGAGCAGCAAAGCCGCCGTCGAAAGTCTGCACAGGATGGGCATCGAAGTGGCCATGATCACAGGCGACAACCAAAAGACCGCTGAAGCCATCGCCAGACAGGTCGGCATCGACAGGGTGCTGGCCGAGGTGCTGCCCCAGGACAAGTCAAACGAGGTCAAAAAGCTGCAGAGCGAAGGCAGGAAAGTGGCCATGGTCGGCGATGGCATCAATGACGCGCCGGCCCTGGCGCAGGCCGATATCGGCATCGCCATCGGCTCAGGCACGGACGTGGCGATGGAGTCCGCGGACATCGTACTGATGCGCAGCGACCTGATGGACGTGCCCACGGCAATCGACCTGAGCAAGAAAACGATCCGCAACATCAAGCAGAACCTGTTTTGGGCCTTCGGGTACAATGTCCTGGGCATTCCCATCGCGGCAGGGGTGCTGTATCTGCTGGGCGGGCCGCTTTTGAATCCGGTCATCGCCGCCGCCGCCATGAGCCTCTCTTCAGTCTCGGTGCTGACCAACGCGCTGCGTTTGAAACGATTCAAGGCCACAAATCAAATCAAGAAAGAGGTCAACGTATGAAAAACTCATGGAAAAAATGGATCATCCTGGGCTTGGCCGCGATCGTTATCGTCATTGCCGCAGTATTCCTGCTGCCCAAGGATCTGGACGTGGTCGGCAGGGAGTCCGTCACATCCTTCAAGGCGGTCCTCACAGCCGCGGACGGCAAGGTAACACCCGATGAGATGAACGGCGGCTGGTCGCTCGCGGCACCTGACGGAAGCGCTCGCTTCATCTGGAGCAAAGATTACAGCAAAAGCCCGATGCATGACGTGATGCTGGAGCTGGACGCGCAGCCCTTCCTGGACGCGGGCCTGGATACAGGCAAACTGCCTGAGAGCTTCGCTGTCTATGATGGCAAGCTGATGGTGGGTACCAAGCTTGGCAAGGATGCATTGACCTACCAGGGGGAAGCGACCCCCTTGGCCTCCTTCGAGCAGATCGCAGCCAAGTACAGGGACACCGTCGGCTATCACGCAGCGCTTGACCATTACAATGTAAACGTTGGGGGCGGCAACCTGTTTGAGTGGGCCAAGGACATGGGCAAGAATGACAAGGACATCGTGTTTGTGCTCAATCCGGAGCCTTTCATCGCGGCAGGCGTTGACCCGGGCGCGGTGTCAGGCTGGATCTTTGCGAAGGTGTCCGCGGATATTGACGGTAAAATGATAGAGGTCGACAAGTTTCTAAAGCCCTTTGACCTGGAGTAGCAAGGAGAGAGCGATCATGGAAAAGACTGTATTGCGCGTGGATGGCATGTCCTGTGAGCATTGTGTCAGGGCGATCACGAAAGCGGTCGGCGCGCTGCCAGGCGTGGCCAATGTCGCGGTGGATCTGAATGCAAAGACTGTAACGGTTGAACATGACCCCGGCCGGAGTCCTCTTGACAGGATCAGGGCCGGGATCGAGGATCAAGGGTACGACGTAGTCGCGTAGACAAGGCGGTAGGCTGCAGCCGCAGCAGCTTCCCGTTTTGTGTTTCCCTTTGACAAGAATGATGGGAAAGTGTGCGATCAGTATGGTTGACAAGAGGACCCGCATCCTTGCAGTGGATGATGAACCGAAGATACTGGAAGTCCTGGTTTCCTATCTGGAAAGCAAGGGCTTCCGGGTCTTTACAGCCTTGAGCGGGTATGAGGCGCTTGAGATCATGGACCGGGAGAACATCTCCCTGGTCATACTGGATCTGATGCTTCCCGACATGCCAGGCGAGGAGATTTGCCGGATGATTCGCAGGAAATCACGCGTGCCCGTCATCATGCTGACGGCGAAGGTTGAGGAAAACGACCTGCTGCAGGGGTTTGGGTCAGGCGCTGACGACTACGTCACCAAACCTTTCAGCCTGAAAGTGCTGCACGCCCGTGTGGAGACCGTGCTGAGGCGCGCGTCCAGCGACCTGATCCCGCTGGTGCGAAAGACCTCATACCGGGACGGCGATCTCATCGTCGACTTTGAAAGGAACATCATCAAAAAGAAACAGAAAGAAATCTTCCTGACGCCCAGTGAGATGAAGATCCTTTCCGCGCTGATGAAATATCCCGGAAAAGTGTTCACGCGCGCCGAGCTGATCGACATCGCTCTGGGCAGCGAGTTTGATGGCTTTGAACGGGCGGTAGACAACCACGTCAAGAATCTGCGGCAGAAGATTGAGGATGACTCCAGGAATCCGTCGTATATCCTGACAGTTCATGGTCTGGGATACAAGTTTGGAGCGTGACCGTATGCGCAGTTTAAGGACACAGATATCGCTGGCTTTTATGCTGGTCATTCTGATCACCGTCTCCGTCATCAGTTTTGCGTCCAATCTGCTGATCAGGAAGCGGTTTGAAGCATACGTTCAGGCTCAGCAAAACGCCAGGACAGAGAACATCGTCAGCAGTCTTGGTCTGCAGTATGACAGCGCGGCGGATTCCTGGAGCCATGATGCCGTCTATACGCTGGGGATGTACTCGCTCAGCGACGGCTTCATCATCAAGGTGTATGACAGGAGCGGCGCAATCGTATGGGACGCGGAAAACCATGACATGGCGCGGTGCCGGGAGATCATGGATGAAATCATGCTGCGGATGGCGCAGTACGGGACCTCCGGATCGTTTATGACACAGGAGTACCCGCTCACGCAGAACGGGCAGACGGTCGGCAGCGTATCCATCCGGTTTTTCAGCCCCTTCTTCTTCAGTGAGAGCGACGTTGTTTTCCTCAATGCCCTGAACCTTCTGCTGACGGGAATCGGCGTCGCTTCGCTGATCCTGTCCTTTGCGGTCAGCGGCCTGCTGGCCAGGCGGATCGCCCGCCCGATCACGAAGACCGCCGACGTCGCCAAAAGGATCGCAATGGGACATTATGACATCCATTTCGAAGGTCAGACCAGGACGAGGGAACTTCATAACCTCATGACCTCCTTCAACGAACTGTCCGACGCGCTGGCAAGGCAGGAGACGATCAGAAAGCAGATGACAGCGGACGTCGCCCATGAGCTTCGGACCCCGCTGGCGACGCTGGGCTCCCATCTGGAGGCGATGATCGAAGGGGTATGGCAGCCTACGCCGGAGCGCCTGAGAAGCTGCCATGAGGAGATCCTCCGCCTGGGGAACCTGGTGGCAGACCTGGAGCGGTTGGAACGCGCGGAAAGAGCTGAACAGGGACATGACAGAACGCCGGTGGAGATGCTTGGGCTCATCCGGAACGTATGCAGCAATTTTGACATGGAGCTTGCAAAAAAAGATCTTCAGCTGTCCATTTCCGGGGATACGTCCTTCCTCTGCGCAGACCGGGACGCGATGAGCGGGGTCATCACAAACCTCATGTCCAACGCGGTCAAATATAACCCCCGGGGCGGGCAGATCCGCATCACGGTCCAGGATGCCGATCAAGAGACCAGGTTCATGGTGGAGGACGACGGGCCGGGCATCCCTGAGGATGAATTGCCCTATGTGTTTGAACGCTTCTTCCGGGCAGATAAATCCCGGAACAGATCAACAGGCGGCGCCGGGATCGGCCTTGCGATCGTCAGGACCACCGTCATGGCGCATGGCGGGACCGTATCGGCAGAGAACCGGCCGGACGGGGGATGCCGCTTCACAGTGGTGCTTCCCAAAACAACAAAAAAATCGCCCCGCCCTGAAACAACGGAATCATGAAGGAGAACACATGACGCTTGACCATCTCCCGCTGCACAAGGAAGCGGTCGTCACAAGAACCGACGGTTCCGGGCCTCTGCGGCTCAGGCTTCTGGACATGGGTCTCATCAGGGGAACAAAGCTGAGCGTGTACAGGGCAGCGCCGATGGGGGATCCGATCGAGATCAGGCTGCGCGGATACTCCCTGACGCTGCGGAAGGAAGACGCGCGGAACGTTGAGGTCGACATCACATGATCTTTGCATTGGCAGGCAATCAGAACAGCGGGAAGACAACGCTGTTCAACCAGTTGACAGGCGCGCGGCAGCATGCCGGCAATTTCCCCGGTGTGACGATCGCCGCGAAATCCGGCGAATTGCTCGGCCATAAGGGACATGAAGCCGTCGATCTGCCCGGGATCTACTCCCTGCGGCCCTACACCCCGGAGGAGGTGCTGACGCGCGAGTTCATTATCAGCAGCAAACCCGAAGCGATCATCAACGTCGTGGACGTTACCAGCCTTGAGCGCAGTCTCTACCTGACCCTGCAGCTGCTTGAGATGAGGATCCCGACGGTCCTTGCCCTGAACATGATGGACGAGTTTCTTGGCAACGGCAACAGCATTGACGCCAACAAGCTGGAAGAGCTTCTCGGCATCCCGGTCGTGCCGGTGAGCGCAGGCCGGGGAGAGGGGCTGCAGGAGCTCACAGCCCGGGCGCTGCGCGTCGCCAGGGACAGACAGCTGCCGGCCAGGATCGATTTCTGCAATCCCGGCCCCGTCCATCGCTGCATCCATGCCGTGAGCCACGTCATTGAGGATCACGCCCAGAAGCAGGGGCTTCCCAGCCGCTTTGCCGCCACAAAGCTGATCGAAGGCGATCCCTCCCTGGCGCAGCGGCTGCGGCTGAGCGAAAATGAGCTGGAGATGATCGAGCACAGCGTGATCGAAATGGAGCGCGAGACCGGACTGGACCGCAATGAAGCGCTGGCGGATATGCGCTATGATTTCATCGGCGGTCTGTGCCGGCAGACGGTCAGGCACAGCGAGCGAAACCGCGAACGCCTGCGCAGCGAAAGGATCGACCGGATCCTGACGGGCAGGTACACCGCGATCCCGATCTTTCTGCTGGTGATGCTGGCGGTATTCTACCTCACCTTCAATGTGGTCGGTGCCTATTTTTCTGACCTTCTGGCTCTGGGGATCGACGGGGTAGCCGCCTGGACAGACGGGGTCCTGACGGACTTCCGGATGAATCCTGTCGTCCATTCATTGATCATCGACGGCGTTTTCGCGGGCGTGGGGAGCGTGCTGAGCTTTCTCCCCCTGATCGTTGTGCTGTTCTTCTTTCTTTCCGTCCTGGAGGATACGGGATACATGGCGCGCATCGCCTTTGTAATGGACAAGGCGCTGCGAAAGATCGGGCTGAGCGGAAGAAGCATCGTGCCGATGCTCCTGGGCTTCGGGTGCACGGTGCCGGCCATCCTCGCCACCCGAACCCTGGCAGGCGTTCGGGATCGGAAGATGACCATCCTGCTGACGCCGTTCATGAGCTGCACGGCTAAGGTACCGATCTACGCCCTGTTCGCGGCCGCTTTCTTCAAGGGCAACAGCGCGCTGGTGATGCTTGTGCTGTATGTGTTCGGGATCGTGCTGGGCGCATTGGCGTCCTGGCTTGGCAGCCGGACGGTTTTTCGCGGCAAGCCGGTCCCCTTCATCATGGAACTCCCCAATTATCGTTTCCCATCGGCGAAGTCGGTTGCCATCCTGCTGTGGGACAAGGCGAAGGACTTTGTTCAGCGCGCTTTTACGGTCATCTTCCTCGCGACCCTCGTGGTCTGGTTTCTGCAGAGCTTTGATGTCCGGCTGAACCCGGTCACGGTCGCGGAAGACAGCCTGCTCTCCCACCTGGGGAAACTGCTGGCCCCCCTGTTTTATCCGCTTGGCTTTTCAGACTGGCGCCTGACCACTGCCCTGATCAGCGGATTGACGGCCAAGGAGGCCGTTGTCAGCAGCCTCGGCGTGCTGATGCAGGGGCCTTCCGCCGATCTGCCCCTGGCGCTCGGGCAGATACTCACGCCTCTGAGCGCCGCCAGTTACCTGGTGTTCGTGCTTCTCTACACCCCCTGCGTCGCGAGCATCGCGGCGATGCGCAAGGAGCTTGGCTCGGGGGCGCAGACCCTGCTGGCTGTCATTGCGCAATGCGTGCTGGCATGGCTGGTCGCCTGGGGCATCGCCCTGCTCGGCGGGCTTGTGTTCTAAACTGTGATAGTCTACGCCGAATGAAAGAGGCAACGCGGAGGCGGAAAAAGACCGGCTCATCAAAGCGTTTATGATCGAGTTTAGAATAAACTGTGATGATCAAAAGGAAGGGGGACGTCATGCAGGTCATTGATTGGGTCACGATCGGGCTGATCGCGGTTTTGGCAGCCCGGGCATTCATCCGTCTGAGGAAACCTTCAGGACAGGGCTGCGCCGGCGGATGCTCCGGCTGCGCCATGAACGGCAGCTGTTCATCAGGCCTGTCATCCAAACCACTCACGGATAAGCAAAGGGATGAGGACTGATCAGAAGACTTGACAGCATTTGGGAAAAGCTTTGCGCCGGGCCGTTGCCGCCGGGTCCGTGCTTATTGACGAAGCGGGCGGGTTTGGTTAGCATGCGTTCCAGATGATGAAACGAGGTGCCTGACATGAACCACCGCCAGCGGGTCAACGCCGTTCTGCACTATGCTCCGTATGACAGGATGCCCGTCGTCAGCTTCGGGTACTGGCATGAGACGCTGGACAGATGGGCGGCGCAGGGTCACGTCACGCATGAGCAGGCGGAGGGCTACAGGCTTCGGGGCGACGGATCCCCGGAAGACCGGCAGGTCATGGATCGCCTGGGGTTCGACTTCAACTGGGTGTCCTGCGCGGGCGGGGAGTGCTGTCTCTTCCCCCGTTTTGAGGAAAAGGCGCTGGAAACCTGCCCTGACGGCTCCAGGATCATCCGTGACAGCGAAGGCCTCATCGTGCGCATCCATGACGGCATCGTCAGCATCCCCTCAGAGATCGGCACCTCATTGACGGGGCGGGAAGCCTGGGAGGAACTGTACCTCCCGAAACTGCGCTCTTGCGCCGGACGCGTCGATCAGGAAGAGATGCGCCGTCTGAGAGAGCAGAACGAAAGCAGGGAGATCCCGCTGGCGCTGTCGGCCGGGAGCCTGTATGGGAATATCCGCAACATGCTCGGCGTCGAGGGCATCAGCTATCTGGCGGTCGATGACGAGGACCTGTACCGCGAGATCATCGACACCGTCGGTCAGCTGTGCCATCAGGTCGCCGGGGAGGTGTTGAAGTGCGGGGTGGCTTTTGATTACGCGCACTTCTGGGAAGATATCTGTTTCAAGACAGGCCCGCTCGTCAACCCTGCGGTGTTCAGAAGCCTGGTCGGTCCGCACTACAAACGCATGACGAAGCTGTTCCAGAGTTTCGGGATCGACATCGTTTCGGTGGACTGCGACGGCCTTATCGACCTTCTGCTCCCGATTTGGCTGGAGAACGGCGTGAATACGATGTTCCCCATCGAAGTGGGTACCTGGAACGCCTCGATCGGTCCCTGGCGGGAGCGGTACGGCCGTGCCCTGCGCGGCGTAGGCGGAATGGACAAGCGTGTTTTCGCGCAGGACCGCCGGGCGGTCGATCTGGAAATTGAGAAGCTGAAACCGCTGGTCGCCCTTGGCGGATATATCCCCTGCCCCGATCACCGCATCGCCCCGGACGCGGAGTTCAGCCTGGTGCAGTATTACTGCGACCGGTTCCGCAAGCTGATCCCCTGACTGGCCGTGAAAGCCGCTCGATTCTTCGGGCGCGCGCTTCAATCAGCTGACATCCCGGTACAAACCCGCGGTCAAACGTCTGCCGGTATGTATGTTCGGCAAATTGCGCTGTCACCGGGAAACCGCTGCGCCCATAAAGCCGCCCGGCGACCGCGTTTGATTCAGCGGCACGCAGACGGGTGTCGCCCCATCCTTTGCGTTCCGCAGAAGCTGAATGCGGGCTTCAGCATCCCGGTTCCGTACCCCTTGTTGTGAAAGCGGGGATGAACAATCAAGTCGGAAATCCAGTTTCCTTTCACAATACAGCAGCCGCCAGGGTTTCCCGATGCCAAAAGGATCGGATCGCCTGATGATCCTGCAAGGCTATAAGCCGGCGGCAGAGCCGTTCTGCTGACACCGGATCCCTTCCGGCGCGCTGAGCGTTTTCCGAGTTCAGCCTGGCATAGGCTTTCACAAAGAAGACTGAATGAGTGAGCCAACGCACCGATGAAGCGAGGATTTTGATGGCTCCGCTCAGCCGAAAGAATGGGCGCAGCGGAGCCTGCGCCGAATGAAAGAGGCAATGCGTCTTCGTCTCCAGCCATTGAAAGCCTGCTTTCAATGGAGAGGAGCCGCACTTGAGCGTAAGCCCGGGCAGCTTGCTGCACGGGATGAAAGCGGAGGATGCGGTGACGAAAGACCGACTCATCAAGGCGTTTACGATTGAGTGTAGTTTCACGACATCTGCAGGCAGGCGATCGTCCATTCAGTCTGTCCTTTGCCTGAAGAACGCGTCAAGGTTAAAAACCCCTGCATCTTGGCCTGATTACGGCAGGTTCACCACTGTCCCGTCCGCCATGACCTCAAAGCGGCGCATGCCGTCATGCGTCCCCGTGGCAGTCGTTATCTGGTCAAAGGCTGTCTGCTGCTTTCCGCTTTCATTGCTTGCCACGACCCGCCAATAATAAATGCCGGGCTCAGGAATCGCTGCTCTGGCAGACAGCGAAAACTGACGGGAGCTTGAGAATACGACCCTGCTCTCCTCAAATGTCCAGTCCCTGGCGATCTGGACGTCGTAGTAAATGAGTTCACCCGCAAAATCATAGGAAGCGTCCCAGCTCAGATCCAGGTATCCTTCCTGCCTTTGCACGTCCCAAAGGTAGAACGGCATGGGTTTCTCCAGCGACGCCAGGTAATTCTCATATGCCAGATCAGTGTCAGAAGGGGTATTGGCGTAAATCAGTTCCAGTTGGTCAGCCGGGACCCGCATATTGATGATGTCAGGCATCCTGTTGGTATATTGGTCGACCACAGCACGGTATTGCGTGATCAATCCAGTGATCCGGTCTGCTGTGATCCTGCCGCGCAGCAGCTCCACCTTTTCGTTCAGCGCTTCCCTGAAAGACTGCAGCCGCAGGAGACGATTGAACAGCACCACCCCCCAGTAGTTGGAGACCCCTTTTGTCCACTCTCCTTCAACCCAGGGATTCTCCAGCAGCCCGTCTTCATAGTAGCTCAATGAACCATCGCCGTCCCAGCAGAGGTAGTACCATTTGTCGCTGTTGACCGGACTGTACAGAAGGTAATTCTGCGCGTCACTGTCCGGATTGGCCATGAGGATGTTGAAGGCAAGATAACTGGTCAGGTTGTCAATGTCGAAATATTTCCCGGCAATCTGCTCAATCGGGATGGCAGCGTTATTGACCGCATCCAGCATTTCCAGCAGCTTGCTGTGGTCCTCGGTCGTCTTGGGTTCAAGCAGCTCGCTGAATTTGCGCAGGTCGTACCCAGGGTCAGTTGCCAGGCGGAGCTGATCCCCGTATCGATACATATCAAACAGGTTCGCTTTATACAGGTTCCCGTTCTGGCTCAATCCGTGGTTGCGCAGATAGCGTCCGTTGGGAAGCTCCACCTGGGTGTACAGTCCGTGATCCACAAAGACATCCTGTGCTGCAGGGGCAGTCAGATCCTTGACATAGACGTGGACGAACTGGGTCCGCAGGCTGGTGATGCCGGGCACGTCCTGAAGAAGGCGGAAGTACAGCATATTCCGCAGCCTGGTATTGTCTCCGGGATGCTTATTGATCGCAATGGCACGCTGACCGCGCCACATCCCTGCTGTATCAAACAGATCGATGCGGTAGGATTTCTGCGAATAACCGGTGCTGGTCCGGCCGCGGACGTTCATGGTGGCGTTGCTGCCCAGAGCCTGATATCCAACCTCTCCGGGCAAGGGCCCGGTCTCATCGCCTACCTGAAAAATGACCTCGGTCTTGATTTTTTCAACGTTCACCATCCCCTGAAGATTGAGATAGGAGTTCACCTGTTCAAAGGTATGGCCTGTGTTGTCCGCTTCATTGCCTCCCAATACAGTGATATAGAAACAGACCGGTTCCAAAGGATCATATTCCGCATATAAGGATGCTTTGTCCTTAAGCGGCAGGCTGCCGATCTGAGGAGCATCAGCCTTGGCGACCGGCACCCTGTCCGCAACCGCGCCTGTCTCAGGAGCATCGTTTGCAGGCGTCTGCCCAACACATCCTGAACAAAGCAGGCATATTGCGGTCAGGCAAAGAACAATCCGCAGATACTTCACGTTTGAATCTCCCTTCCCCTGTTGCCGGAGTCTGTGATGAAGCCGGCAAAAATCATATGTTCTATCCTCCCTCTGCCCCTTTCGCCCGATGAAAGGGGCTCATGCCCGCACCGCATATCCGCCGATCCGCTGCGCAAAGTCTGATCAGAAATCAGCGCTGCAGGCCAATGCTCAGCAGTTCATACCAGAGGTCGCTTTCATTGGCGGTCATGGCCAAAGCAACGCCGGCTTCGTTTGTCAGAGGGTCGATGATTCCCACCGACACGGTATACGGCCCGTCCGGCAGCATCTGCTCTGTCAAGGTCACGCTGAGGAAGTAATCGAGCCCGGGCTGCACTTCAATCAAACGCATTGCAAGCAGGTAAAGGGTTCGGGTGCCGTCTGCGCCGGTGATCGCCAAGGCAGGCTGCCAGTCGAAGTAAAACGGCGCCGTGCCGTCGTTTTTCCATGCCATTGTCAGTCGCAGCGCGCCGCCGGGCGCCTCCTCTACGGTGCAGGCGTCCACCCTCAGGCGGTAGCCGACCGTGCAAAGGACCTGGTCCAGCGCCCCCTGCAACGCTCCTCCGCGCGGCACGTCCGAAAAGCTGCCCGGGCCGATCCAGCTTGTATGTGACCGCTTGAACAGGTCGATCGTCTGCATGAGCTGTGAACCCAGCAGGTCCTTATCCTTCATGTCGGTTGCAAGCTCGCCGCCGATGGGTGATCCCCGCCACGCTTCCGGCATGCGCAGCAGATCCGCCCCGTCCTCAGGCACGCCGCCCTCATCTCCCTGCTCGATCCAGGAAAGCCACTTCTGCGTGGATTTCAGGGCGCCCGCGGTGTCATTGAACAAGCCCATGCCGTTTTCCGCGGCGATGACATACGGACGGCGCATCATCAGCTTTGCGTCCGGGAATGCCTCGATATAGGGTCTGACGTATTGCTCGCGCACCTCTTTGGGCGGCATTATCCCGGCCTTCTCATGGATGTGCCATTCGCCCCAATGGCCAAGCGAGCCGATCTGGACAAAGGCGAAAAAGGGATCCTTTCCATAGCGCTCGCCCAGCGCGGAGATCGCCCTGGCATGCGCTTCAATCAGGATGGGATTTTCATAGCGCGGGGAATAGCCGCGGCCATACGGCACGCGATAGGCTTCGCCGTCCTGTCCGGTCTGCCTGTAAAGCCATTCGGGGATGTCACGATGCCGCTGTTTGGCCGGCACATCCATGACAAAGCGGAAGATCACCCTTTTCCCCTGCTCACGCCAAAGGGCCAAATGGTTCTTCTTCTCAAAGGAGGCAAAGTCATACAGACCCTGCTCCGGTTCAAAATCAGCCCAGACGAGGTCGGCATAGACCAGTGTGAAGGGCTGCTCATGCCCGGACGCGCTGCTTGCCCATACGGCGTTGCCGATATAGGGATTGATCAGCACTTCGCTGCTGGCCTGATACCGGACCGTAACCGTCAGCGCGCCGGCCGGACAGCAGAACAGGGCGGCAGAGAAGCCCAGCAGCAGGCCCGCGAGAATACGGTGGAGACGATTCATGCTCGCCATGCCATCAGTCGATATAGTCCCCGTCGTATTGCACCATGGTGACGTCAAACACCTTATCCATGGAGCGGATGCGGTCCACAAAGGACAGGTCTTTCCTGCGGACGCGGACTTCGACCGCCATTTCAACGTCCTCTTTGCGCATGGTCTTGGACTTGATCCGGTAGGGATGCGTGCCCAGTGCCCTGCGCACCGCTTCATCCACGCCGTCTCCGCTGTAGTGGATGAGCAGGATGTACATCTCGTCGCGGATATGCTTGCGGCGGGCGAGCACGAGCAGCATCACCGCCATGATCACGGCGACAAGCACAGCGATGTGGAACATCCCCGCTCCGATCGCGATGCCTGCGGCAACCGCCCAGAACAGAAACAGCAGGTCCATGGGGTCCTTCACCGCCGTCCGGTAGCGCACAATGGAAAGGGCGCCGACCATGCCCAGGGACAGTACGATGTTTGACTGGATGGTGACGATGATGGAGCAGGTCAGCACCGTCATTCCCGCCAGCGATACCGCAAAGGTGCGGCTATAGACCACGCCCATGAACGCTTTTCGGTATATGAAGAAGATCACCAGCCCCATGATCAGCGCCAGTCCGATACTTCCGGCCGCCTGCAAAACGCTCGACCAGGTCAGGTTCTGCAGGTATCTGCCCGCCTCCAGCACCGAGTTCTTGATGATGTCCTGAAAAGTCAGCGTTCCGTCCATACAAGGCCCTCCGTCCGGTTTTGATTCTTCTCCCGCACGCCCGCGTCGCAGCAGAGCACGTACTTGGATGCCGCTGTGAGCACACTTGACCGCGGCGGCATCAGGCTGCGGACAAGTCCCGGAAGAAACTCCGTAAACTTGACTTCCATGATCATCTGATTTGCGGGCAGCACCTCCAGCGTCGGCAGTTTCCTGTCAAACAGATCAAACCGGCCAAAGCCCGCGCGGATGTGCTTGTCAAAGGTGATGCGGACGTCGCCGGCATCCAATACGTACGGCTCGCGGTCATAATCCACCATGACCCGCGGGCGCATCAGACGGGAAGTGAGTTCAAAATAAAACTGCTGCAGAAGGCCGCGAGCGCTTTTCTCAAGGAAGGCATAGTCACCCGCAAGGATCGACTCGGCCTCGCTTTTGGACAGCGGAGCGCTCTCTTTGTTGATGTACTGCCCGTACTTGCTCTTGCGCTCCAGCCTGATGACATTCTCCTGGCAATTGTACACGCGGATGCGGTACTTGTGCCGCAGCAGGACCCCCTCGTCCTTTTCATCATAGGCGGTGTTCCAGTAATCATCGAAATACAGGCTGCGGATCCAGTACTCACCGTGTGAATCGACGTTTTGATCGCGGCGGAACACTCCCGCCAGCCGGGCGCTCAGCAATGCCCGGTCGGGCAGGTTGATGAGGTACTTCAGTTCGTGGCGGTAGCGTGATCTGCTCATATGCTCCCAAGCGCCTTCCGGCCTCCGGTCCCGGGGAAGCGCAGCCGCGGTGTGCGCACGCCCGGCGGAACCTGTCTGATCTTCCTTTTATTCGGCCTTTGTGTCGGCATTGCTCAAAACGGATCTGTCCATCCTGCCTGCACGGGCATCCAGCCGGGCGGCAAGTTTCCCCAGCCAGTGCTCCTTACGCGCAAGAAGCACGGGCTGGCCGCAGAAGACATGATAGTCGATGTGGCTGACATACACAAGAAGACGGATGAGGCCAACCAGGTACATGACCATGCCTGCCAGGGTCATGCCCAGGCCGTAATACAGGGGCGGCCTGTTCATCGTGAACAGCGTGCCCAGCAGATTGACGGCAAAATACACCGCGCAGGTGGACAGGGCGCCTTTTCGGTCGTTGAAGTACAGCTGCAGCAGCATGAAGCTGTTGCCGATGGCATAAGCGCTGTAGCCGATGCACATGATCTGGAAAATGCTGACCATGTCCCTGGTAAACCCGATGGATTCCAGAAAGTACCGCATAAGAATGGTATACAGCACCATCACAAAGATCTGGACCTGCGTCAGGCGGAACAGTTCCTGGTGCAGCACCTTGGTCATGTTTTCCTTTGCAAGCAGGATGTCTCCCAGGGTCCCCCCGGTGGTGACCGCGGAAAAAAAGCGCCGGTACTTCTGGTAGAAATTGACCTCCACCGAAACAACGAAATTGATGCTGGTCGGTATCGCGACCAGGTAGGCGAAGAAAGCGGCGGAATCATGCAGAGGCGCATAACGGAACTGGCCGGCCACAACGTCCCCGAGCGGAGAGAACCACATGACGATCATGTGGACAAACGCGCCGGACATGCTCAAAAAGCCGATGAGCACCAGATCAGGGTATTTGCCGATCCATTCCACAAACGCCAGAAGGCTTCCTTTTCCGGCCGGGAAAATGGAGAGCAGGACACGGTTGAAGGAAACGAGCATGACACCGTAGCCGAAGAACAGGCCTGCCATCATCGCTGTGACAGGGCGTACGCCCGCGCTGAGCAGCAGGCCGCCCAACAGGAATACCGCGATGACCCCCCCGGCGAATCCGGACAGGATCCTTTTATAGTCCTTCGCGGCCGTGATATAGGACATCTGCAGCCAAACCATGATGAGCATGACGCACAGACCCCAGTTGAGCAGCCTGTCCAGCAAGGGGATCTGAGAGGCGAATCCCAGGAAAACGCCGTACAGGATGCCGCCCGGAACGGTCAGCAGGATGCAGCCGCCGTACAGCGACGGCAGGACCCGGTGGGACTGCTTCTGGTACAGCATGTCGGCCGCGAAACGTGACAGGAGCACCTGCAGCAGCGAGCTGATCAACAGCGACCCCAGGATCGCATAGACCATCAGGACGACCAGGGTTTCCAGCTCCCGGTCCGACGCGCCGAAGGCTTTGGCCAGTTCCTGCACGCCCAGCATCATGATGATGGCCAGGACCATGGTGCCCGAGGTGATGATGCCTGCATAGGCATAGGCGCGGACCTTGGCGATGGCTCCCCGGCCGACGAACAGCTTGCGCAGCTCAAACCCTATCCCTGCCATGACGCACCCCACCTTTTCGCGGCTGTCGAGCACGCCTGGCTGTAGATGTCCAGATAGTTGCCGATCATCTGACTGTGCCCGTACAATGCCATGACCCGCTTTTTCCCGTTCTCGCCCATCTGCCTGCGCAGTTTTTCATCGCTGCAGAGTGTCAGCATCGCCTCGGCCAGCTCGCTCTGGTGCATGACCGGGACGCAAAGCCCCGCCGGACCGATGCCGTCATCCACGCCGTCAAGCAATTCACGGCAGCATCCCACGTTGGTGGTCACGGCCGGGCGGCCGGCTGCCATCGCTTCCAGCACTGCCAGGGGCTGGCCTTCGGAGATGCTGGTCAGCAAGGTGAAATCGATCTTTTCCAGGTATTCTCTCACGTTCACCCTGCCGGTAAAGGTGACGCTGTGCAGTTCCAGGTCCCGCTGCAGCTGCAGGCACTCTTCATAGTACTCCTCATCCTCATCGGTCGGGCCCATGATGTGCAGGCGCACGTTTTCCTTTTCAGCGCTCAGCAGGGAGAAGGCGTACAGCATGGTCTTGATGTCCTTGATCGGAACGATCCTGACGATAGCGCCGATGTCGATGTACCCGTCGGGTTCTTTGAGCGGTATGTCCGCGAACCGCTCGACGTGCACGCCGTTGCGGATGACGGAGCATTTCTCGGAAGGGCAGCCGATCTCCTGCTGGGTCTGGCTGGCGCGCAGGAACAGGGAGGTGACTTTGTCCGCGTGCTTGTAGGCGCAGCGCGTATACATATAGAACATATTGATCCACAGGTCCTTGAAATGCGGCGGCACCCAGTCCGTCCGAAGGATCTCTTCCTCGCGCTCCCGGGTGTAGATGCCGTGTTCCGTCAGCACATACGGCTTTCTGTACCGCATCGCCGCCATGGCGCCGAGCACGCCCGCGTAGCCTGCCGATACAGAGTGGTAGATGTCGGCCTCCGGCGGTGGGCAGCCCAGCAGGTAAAGCAGCGGCAGGAACATGGAGCGGATCGTCCAGAAATAATCGGTAAAGCTGATGAATGGATAATTCCGGGCGCAGATCTCTTTCAGGATAGCAAAAAAATCACGGCTGAGCAAAAACTCGACCCCTTTGAGGCGGTCATCCTTGAACAGATCAAAGATCTCCGCCCAGTCCGGATCCCTGTAGGAAAGAAGATCACGCACCGCGTCCTGCTGCGCCTTTGTCAGTTCATAGCTGCGCGGGTTCTGCTGCAGCGTTTCCCCCAGGACCGAGTCCAGGTATACGTCCATCACCTCAACCACGTTTTTGGGCAGAGTGTATGCATAGTGGCCCCTTTGCTTCTCCTGGGCCCCGATCGCCCAGATCACGAACTCATGCTGCGGCATCTGCTGGATCAGCTCCTGCAGCCAGGAGGATACGCCGCCGGACACCATCGGGTAACAGCCCTCGGCGATCACGCAGATCCTCATGGCGCTGGATCCCATTCGACCCTGACGGCCGGCTCGCTGGCCTTGATCCAGTAGAAACCGTCCGAAACCTGATACAGCTCACCGCCGCGGACAAGCCGGGGGGCCGTCCGCGTTCGAAGGGCAAGCCATGCCTCGTCATAAAAGGGGGAAAGTGTCAGGGTGATGCCCTTCGGATCCTCGCTTCGGGAAACGTCCAGCCGTGAATAACGCTGCACCGCGGCCGCGCCCTCTGAGGCGGTCATAAAACGAAGGAAGGGGTAGGCCCGGCTGATCGCATCGATTTTTTCCCGGAACGCCGTATACAATGAACTCCAGCTCTGATTGCCGCCGCGCATCGTGTCCAGGATGTCGTCCGGATGAATGAAGTGGGAATAAACGCCATGCAGGGCCAGTTCCTGTGCAAGCACCAGACCCATGAAGTCGTCTACGTCAAAACCGGAGGTGATCCGGGGCACGTCGACGGTGCCGTCCCCGGCCTCTCCAAACTCCTGGGTCAGCGCGTCAACGCCCTCTTCCCTCAGGTAAAGGCCGGAAATGACCCTGATGTCCGGCAAAGCCCGGACGAGCGTCTCCCGGCCGACATCGCTCAGGTAATTCGACGGCGGAACGTAGGTGCTGAATGCGGGATTCAGGAAAAGCGTACTGCCATACCGCGACAGTTCCAGCAGGCTTTGTGCCATCGCATGCGTTGAGGGCCAAGGCACGTAGTTGTAGCTTCCGTCGCTGAAACCCGGCGGGCAAAGCGGCATATGGTTGTAACCGTGAAGGCCGAGTTCGCCCCCGGAGTGGAGCAGTTCTGATGCGTAGTATTTCTGCAGCACGTCGTCAACGCCCTGCGCATTGAAGGGACCTGTGACATTGTCATTGTAGGTTTGGATCAACACCCCCGTATAGCGCAGGCGGTAGTCCCACGACAGCCGTTTCATGTCCGGCCACCAGTGGTTGCGGAAGAACCCCTGGATATCGTATCCGTAATCCTGTCTGATCTGTTCATCAAAGCCCTCGGGCTGCGGCGCGGGAAAATCGTCGATGAAAACCATGCCCGCGTTGATGATGGGGTAGACCAGCGTATCTTCCAGCACTGACAGGGCGGACAGGGCATATCCCCTGCCGCCCTTGTTGCGCATGAGGGTCGTGTTGAAAACCACGGCACGGCCTTTGCCGACCGGCCGCTCCCACAGCAGGGGCAGCGCCTGCTCATCGCCGGTCACGATGTGCACGGTGCAGTCCTCCTGCAGCCTGACGGCAAGCGTGTAGTCCGACATGGTTCCGTCTTCGCTGAACAGGCGGTCGTCCCACAGCGGCAAAAGCCCGGAGACATAGCGCAAAGAGGTAAAATTTAGATATTCATGCCGATACTCGGTAATGCCGAGTTTCCGGTAGAGTGTCTGGAAGGTAAGGTCTTCAGCGGGCGTCATCAGGACGCCGAAGTGCCCTCCGTCCTCCATCCATGCGGACAGGCGCTCGATCTCATGTTCAAGCGGAGAAAGGGTCTGGCTGCAGTACAAAAGCGTATCAACGCCGGCAAGATCGGGCAGTGTCCGCTGCGAGATATCGATGATCCGATAGGGCAGTCGCAGATCGGACAGGACATCCGTCATGGTGTTGGAGAACTCCATTTCCAGGTCGCTGGCGCCGTTTGCGGCAACAATGATGCGGGCGTCCGGCGTTTCCATGGCTGGGCGGCTCTGTCCGGAGACTTCAAGCATCGCCATCGACGCATCGCGGGCCGCCAGCGTCATGCCGTTCCGTTCGACCAGCAGCAGACCCGTCAGCAGCAGCATGGCGGCGATCGGCAGAAGCAGCTTGAAAATAAGCGTTCTTTTGATCATGTGACGCTCCCGCCGTAATAGAGGAGATGTTCGCGGCCCGCCGCGGAAAAATCGATCCGTTCCGCCTTGATTCGATTGAGCAGAGCGCGCATCCCCTCCTGATCATGCGTCTCAGCATAGACGCGCATTCCCTCCAGCCAGGAGTTTTCGTCCTCAGGCAGCAGCCGTATAAGCGTCTGGGCCGCGTTCTTGGCTTCTTCCGCCTTCTTGAGCGCCAGGCAGTTGCTGATCCTGATGCGCAGGAAAGAGCCGTCCATCTGAATGCCCAGCGCGGCATCCAGGGCGTTCTCAAGCAGCAGCTGCTGGCGGCGCAGAAGCTGTCCCTCCAGAAGGCCGCTGTCGCAGTAGCGCGAAAGGAGATCGATGTACTTCCGCCAGGAAGCCATGTCAGCGCTGTCCCTGGCGATTCTCTGCTGCAAGTCCTGCAGCTCCAGCTGAAAATGCCGCTGCAGTTCCATGATGGATGCGGTCGCGTAATGCGCTGTCTCGGCATCATCATTGTACCTGGCGATCAGCAGCAGGTCCAGGTAGCGCATCGGGTCAGACCGGAGGATGTTCATCATGATGCTTCGCCTTTTGTGCGGATCGTTGATGAGCAGCGCTTCCTCCAGCGGCACGGTCAGATCCACGTAACTGCGGGAGACGATGTTCATCCTGTGCTTCTCCTCCTGATGCGCAAGCCAGTCAGCATCAGGCGGTTCCCTGTCATGGGCACGCAGCAGCGAATAACCGGAAATAGGGCCGAAGACAGGGATCAGGAGAACCCATAACAGATGCGGGAGGATGAAAAAGCGTCTCTTCCTGTAAGCGGAACAGAGCAGCGCGGCGCACAGCAGTTCATGAACTGACAGCAAGAGGAGCGCTGCGTTGCGGTCAGGCATAGTCCACCCCCTGGGTCACCACCGTACAGCTGAGCCCCGACGCCAGGAACCGTTTTTCGATCTGAGGCATGTTTTCAAGACCGGCCTGGGGAAGCAGGGTATAGATCTTTCCGTTGTCCAGCTGACCTACGATGTCCGTGCCCCGGATCGCCCGTCCGATGCGGCGGTCATATTCCTCAATGGACGAATTGGTATCCGCGCTGGTGATGTGCAGCAGCAGATAGGCTGATGCGTGCTGCTTGCGCATCTGGCTGTATACGCCCAGCGTAGCCCGGAACGCCTTGTTGGTCAGGATGTGGGTGTCTCCGATGTACATGTCCTGGGCTGAATCAAAGTAATTCAGCGCCCGGACCATCGCCGACTGGACAAGGCCGGACACGACGGCGAAAAGGTTCTGCCGGTACAGGGTCTGCTGCTCAAAGGGCACCTCCCACAGCGCGATCATCGCGATGGGATGCCCCTGCTGCATCAGGGGCGCGCAAAAGGCGGGGTAGCCGGGCTCCAGCTGGGTGTTGGCAAAGGTTTCCCCGTTGGCATGCTTCTGCGCCATCAGCGGATAGTTTTTCATATCCATGGACCGCGGAAGGGCGTCCATGGAACGCGAGTGGACCACCAGGCGGGCGAAGGAGGAATTCATGCTGCAGGAGTAAAGCGCGACGCTGCGGTTCTGCATGACGTCCTCCAACACATCAAGGGTGGACAGGAACACTTGCTCAGGCTGCAGCGTGTCCAATTCGCGCGTGATGGCATAGATGCGTCCATAGCTGTCCCGAAAACGCATGACCTGTTCCTGAAGGGAGTTGCGGTCCGCGTCCACCTGCTTGTACATGGTCTGCAGAAATTCAGCCTCTTCGTCCCGCTGTTCCTTCTCCCGGCGCATGGATTCGATGTTTTCCGCCGTCTTGTCATGCAGGTAGCCAAACGCTCCGCCGCTGAGCACATACATGATCAGCGGAAGCCAGTTGTCGTTGTTGTACAGCAGCAAATAGAGATCGTTGCCCGACTGGGCCCAGTCGATCCCATACCCGATGCAGGCGATCACGCCGGCCGTGATGCCGATCGGCCTGCCGTGCAAGCTGCCCAGCAGGATGACGTACAGCAGCCAGTAGTCCACGAAACGGAAGGTCATGTTCGTTTGGGAAGCGCGCAGGAGCACTTCGGCTGCCACAGCAAAAAGAATCAGTTCAATCCAGGGCAGCACGCTGCCGAAAAGCCGGTGCAGCTGCCTGGATACGCGCTGCCGGAAACTGGGTTTCCGGGCGGACAGGGCGTTGTCCGCATATATCGCCTGAAGCTCATTCATCCAGCGGTGGCGCGGGACCCAGTCGGTATCCCGCTTCGCATTGGCGCATTGAAGAAAGGGGCGCGGGCCGGGATTCTCCAGATAGATCGTCTGGAGATCGGGCAGATGGGTCTGCAGCTGGTAAACCGCCTGCCCATAAGTGAAAGGTTCGCCATATGCCAGATGGACGACACCGGCGGTCTTCTTCTCCAGGGCCAGTGTGACAAACAGCGCCAGGTCATCTACGTGCAGAAAATCACAGACCGTATCAGGCTGGCCGGAAAGCTGGAATGCCTGCCCGTCACGAGCGCAGAACAGAGCGCGCGAAAAAAAGGAATCCTCAAAGCCCGGGCAGTACAGGTTGCTGACCCGGATCAACAGTGTTTTCATGGCGCTTGGCGCGATACAGCGCAGTACTTCCTCCGCGGCGTTGATCAGGATCCCCGTCGCGTTGTCGGGAAGCGGGGTCTCATTTTCCAGGCCTGACTGCCCTGAGCCGAATATGCGCAGATCGCTTACCAGATAAAATCGCTCGACACCGCAGCCGGAGGCTTGCTGCTGCAGTTGGAACAGTGCATCCAGCATAACCCCCTGAACAGCGCCGTACGTCGCAGCAGCCTCACACTGATAGGCAAAGAAGAAGATGACTGCGCCAAATCTTCCGGCTTCCAGGACCTGCAGCGCCTCCGGGTGCCCCGGCGAGATGTCATGCAGCGCAGCCTTTGTCTGCGCGGGGACCGGCTGCATGCCATGCCCAAGCAGGGACACCTGATGCCCTTCCCGTACAAGCCTGTCCACCATTCCCCAGATCATAGGGGAGAGAATCCCGGTCAGCAGTATCTTCAAGACCTCAGGCCTCCGGAATGCGTTTCATCACCGTGTTTGATTCCTGCATCTGCTTATGATTGTAAAGATTACCTTATGCAATGTCAATCGGCGGCTTGTGTTCCAGCCTGAAGCCTGCGCCCGGGAACACCATACGCATCGGGTAAAAAGGCAAAAGGAAGAGAATGGCGGGCCATGGGCAAAATGCCGCCGCAGCTTCAGCAGCCCATACGAAAATCCATTTTGCCCGCAGGCGGCATGGATTTTTTAGTAACAGACAGAAGATCTCTATCTCCGCGGATCCCATGCAGCAGGGCATGGGTGTGAAAAAGCCATGTCCGCGGGATTTTTCAGACCGGCAGGGGGTATATTCCAGTCATCAGCAAGGAGGGATCCCATGGCGTACGGGCAGAAGACCATCCCCACGGCACGGGCTGCAGAGGACTACATCATTGGCCTGCCAACGGAAAAACAGCGGCGGGAGGCACAGACGCTGGTGGCCCTGCACGAGGAAGCGACCGGCTGGCCGGCTGTGATGTGGGGCCCTGATATCATAGGGTTCGGGTGTTATCATTACAGATATGCAAGCGGTCATGAGGGCGAGGCGGCGCGCGTGGCCTTCTCCCCGCGCAAGGCGGCCGTCACTTTCTATCTGTTTCTGTACAACGGCGCGCTGGACGGCATCCTCGCCCGGCTGGGCAAGCACAGGGCATCCAAAGGCTGCGTCTATGTCAACAAGCTGGAGGATATCAGCCTGGAGGTGCTCAAAGAAGCTGTTCGGGAAAGCGTGCGGCTGATAAACGATCTGTATCCGGAGACGAAGTCATCCCCGGAGTAAATCCCGCGACCGCCTGAAGTTGGCTTCATTCTTTTGATCGGATATCCGGAAGGGAGGATAAACCGCCATGAAAACAAACAGCCAGCGCGTATACCGCATCCCTCTTGCCAGCGTATACCCGCTGTACGTTCAGAAAGTGGAACGCAAGGGGCGTTCCAGGGAGGAACTGGATCGGGTCATCCAGTGGCTGACCGGCTATGACCGAGAAGGGCTGCGGAAGCAGATCGATGCCCAGGCCGATCTGGAGACCTTCTTTGCACAGGCGCCCCGGATGAATCCCAACGCAGGGCTCATCAAAGGCGTCATCTGCGGCGTGCGCGTGGAGGAGATCCAGGAGCCGTTGATGCGGAAAGTCCGCTGGCTGGATAAATTGGTGGATGAACTGTCCAAGGGCAAAGCCATGGAGAAGATCCTGAGGGCTTAGCTGCCGTCCCTTTCCTTCGCAATGGTCCGGGTGAGCATCGCCGGCGATCCGCTCAGGCGAAGGTCCGCTTCCTTCTTCCCGCGCCGGGTCAGGACCTCGCCTATGGTCAAGGCTTAACGGATATACGGAGGATCGCTGCCGCATCCATTGGGAATCAGAAGAATGCGGTCCTTGGCAAGTCCATTGGGGATATCGGCAGCGAACCCCAGTTCCCGGGCACAGAAATCGGAACCGTTTTTTCCGATGCGCGCGTCAGACATATCACCGGTCAGATCGACAGCACCAGCCGGAAACCGGCAGACCATCGATCCTCGGCAAGGCGAACAACCATGTCGCCGCATGTACGCCGTAGATGGCTTCACCCGGAACAGCGGGATCCTGCACGATCAGATCGTCTTCCGCTCCGTTTGAAGAGCCCGTTACCCGATATCCGCTTCCCGGCGAAGCGCTTCCTGCTCCAGCAGGGACACGAACACCTCTACGATTTCCGGGTCAAACTGCGTACCGGCCTTATCCCGAAGCTCCTGAACAGCTTCAGGCCTGGTCATGGCAACCTTGCGGTAGGGTCTCTTTGAGGTCATCGCGTCAAAGGAATCCGCGACGCAGACGATCCTGGCCAGCAGGTCGATCTCCTGATCCCGCAGCCCTGACGGATAGCCATGGCCGTCATACCGCTCATGGTGCTCGTGCACGATCCGGATGCTGTCCTTCATGAAGGTGAGGTCACCCAGAATCCTCAATCCCATGGAGGGATGCTGCCGGATGAGCGCGAATTCCTCCTTGTCCAGCGGCGTTTCCTTGTTGAGGACCTGTTCGGGCACCCCGATCTTTCCAATGTCGTGGAGGATCGCGCCATACCTGAGGGCGTTCAGGCTCTCCTCAGGCAGACCGAGCGCTTTCCCTATGCCCAGGGCATGATCCATCACCCGCTCACAGTGCCCCCTGGTGTAGGGGTCCTTTTCCTCCTCCGCGTTCGCCAGAGCCCTGATGGTCTCAAAGTAGTTCTGCTTGTTGGCTTCCATCACCTGCAGAATGTCCCTGTTCAGGGTCGCTTCCTTCTGGTAGAGGCCCCGGATCTCCTCCTCCCTGCGCTGCTGGTCCTCGATGGATTGCCTGATTTTTTCCGTCATCCCGTTGAAGTGATCCGCGATGTAGGAAAACTCGTCATTCGAGCGAATCATGACCCTGGAATCGAAATCGCCCTGGGAGACCCTCTCGATCCCCTCATGCAGCGTCTTCAGGGGTGACAGCAGCCTGTTGGACATCACCGCGGCAAAAAATACGACTGCGGCGGAACCCAGCAGCCCGATCACAAGCATCTGCAGCATGATCCGGTTCTTCGTCGCCTCCAGGTCCGCGCGCGAATAGATGATCTCGATGACCGTATGCTCATGGAGTTCGCCTGCGTTCTCAAAACTGAACGGCAGGTACTTGATCAGGGCGGCCTGTCCCCTGTAGGTCCCCTCAAAGGTGACAGGGAGGCGCGCGGAAAGCGATTTCTCATAATACTGCTTGTATTCCGGATCGATGTATTTGACTTCAGCCGCGTCTTCGTTGAAGGTGGTGCCGTATTTGCTGAACAGTGACGCGCTGAGGACAAACCCCTGGTTTTTGGAGATGATGTCCCCGAAGCTGCCGAAGTTCAATGCGTCCGGGATCGCCTGGTCGTTCCTGATCTGGTAACCCGTTTCGAAGATGTACAGGCCGTCGGGTGTTGGCTGGTAGCAGTACTTGGTGACAATGTCCTCAACGCTTGAGAGTGAAAGCCTGTCACTGAAGAACTTCCCCTGCTCCCTGATGCCCTGAAGGAACTCGCCGACGCCCTCGAACTGGCCTAAGTTCAGTCCGATATCGGTCTTGTATGTCGCGTCGATGACCGTGTCGGTCCCGTCGATGATATACAGCTCAATGCCGCTGTCCGCATCGTAGAAATGATTGAGGTCAATGCCGGGCAGCCCGCTGAGGCTGTATGCGTCGATCATCCTGCCGAGGATGATCTCGGATTCCTTCTCGATCGGCCTCTCCAGCATCCGGTACGCGCTGTCCGTCGCCTTCATCAGCTTGAGGATGTTGTCCTCCACCAGCGCCTGCCGCTGGGTGTCCATCTCCAAAAAAACCCTGGAGACGGAGAAATACTGGATCAGCCCCATGACAATGATCAACAAAACCACGACAGAGAGCATCAGGATCATCAGTTTGACCTTGATGCTGCCCAAATGCCTCAGCATCGATCCTCCTCCGGGCGGTTCTGCCGGAAACCGCCGTCGGTCTTCCATACCGCCCTGCTTTACCCTGGTCAATCCCTCTTGGCCGGGGTTCAGCCATCAGCAGCCATGGCCGGTCTCCTTGATGCCAACAACGGAATCTGGTCTGCCCAAGCCTTTGTTCCAATCAGTGAGTCAGAATACTGCGTAAACCGGTCGAACTAGGGCCTGCTGAAAACCTTGGAACCTGTTGAAAACACTGGATAAATCGCCTGTT